>CAMTGL010000092.1 GCA_947071955.1 uncultured Plesiomonas sp. | reverse complement strand
ACCCCAGCCAGTGTCATATACGGCTGTGGTTAATGTTGGCACAGCAAAGTAGGCTACCGTACCAAAATCGCCGAGCGTTTCCATTGCAACCAGTGATGCACCTACGGCAATCGCAGGGCGTGCCAGCGGCAGGCAAACCCGCCACAACACCTGCCACGGCGAGGCTCGCAACAGACGTGCCGATTGCAGCAATGAGGAGGATTGCTCCATCAGTGCCGTGCGGGTCATCAGATAAATATAGGGATACAACACAAACGCGAGGATAACGCATGCCCCACCGAGAGTACGGATCGGCGGAAACCAGTAATCTTGCATACTCTGCCAGCCAAACAGCGCGCGCAGTGATGATTGTACTGGGCCTGCAAAATCCAGAAAATCGGTATACAGGTATGCTACCAAATACCCCGGCAGTGCCAGAGGCAAACAAAGCGCCCACTGCAGCACTTTTTGACCGGGAAAACGGTACATCGCCATCAGCCATGCCGCCGGTAAACCAAACAGTAAACTCAGAGCAACCGTGCCCAAGACCAGCAAAACGGAGTTACTCAAATACACCGTCAGCACGCTGTTCCACAAATGGCTAAATACATCACCTGAATCACTCAGGCTCGCTTCATAAAAAATCGCCCCAATTGGCATCACCAGCAGCAAACCTGCTATCCAGCTACTGAGTTTCCAACCGAGGTTAACCTGTCTGATCATGGTAAAACTTCATCACTTATTCAATGGGGGCAACATACCACACCCTGATTGCCGGTTGGGTATCACCGAAAGAAAAGTGTGCGCCCAACATCAAGTTCAATATGCCACTTATCTTATGCAAAGCAAAAAGGGGGACGACTGCATCAGCGCAGTCTTATCCCCCTTAAGAGCAGTCAATAATGGTCACTGCCCGCGCAGTTACCTCACCGCGTAATTACAGATCGAACTGCACTTCATCAATCAGTTTCAAGGCCTGATTGTAGTTATTCGCAATGGTTTCCAGTGGCAGGGTATCGGCTTTAAATGTACCCCATGATGCCACCAACTCTGACGGCTTAACGTCAGCTTTTACCGGATATTCAAAGTTGGTTTCTGCATACATATGCTGTGCCGTATCACCACTGAGGAACTCCATCAGTTTTACCGCGTTCTCTTTGTTCGGCGCAAACTTGGTCAATACCGCGCCGCTGATATTAACGTGCGTACCGTCAGTTTGCTGGTTCGGGAAGTTAATCACTGCCGCTTCAGCCCATGCGTGCTGTTTTGGATCTTCGAGCATTTTGCCCAGATAGTAGCTGTTGCCCAGCGCCAAATCACAGACACCCTCTTTGATCGCTTTAACTTGATCACGATCGCCGCCCTGCGGTTTTTGTGCCAGATTCGCTTTCACGCCTTCCAGCCATGCACGGGTTTTCTCAACACCTTGGTGTGCGATCATTGAGGCAACCAGTGAGACGTTGTAAGAGTTCTTACCTGAACGAACACACACTTTACCTTTGTATTTTGGATCAGCCAGATCAGCGTAGTTAAAGCTTATCGGTAATGCACCCATACGATCTTTTGAGGAGTAAATGGCGCGTGCACGCAGTGTCAGAGCAAACCAGCGGCCTTCTGAGTCACGGTATTGTGCTGGGATATTCTTTTCAAGAATCGGATCTTTAAGCGGCTGTGCAAGGCCGGCGTTCACCACTTCCATCACACGGCTGATATCAACGGTCAGCACCACGTCAGCAGGGCTCAGTTCACCTTCACGCTTTAAACGCTCAACCAGCCCCTTTTCGGCATACACCATGTTGACCTTAACGCCGGTCTCTTTGGTGAACTCTTTTAGCATAGGTTCAATCAGATAGGGCTGACGATAAGAGTAGACATTCACTTCATTGCTTGCCGCAAATGCTGAGGCTGAAATTACGCTTGCTGCCAGCAGTGTCAGAGTACCGAGTGTACGTTTCATTAAATTCCATCCCTAAATAGAGGCAAGCCTCGTACCACAAAACCGGGTACTACGCCATGCAACAAGATAACACGAGTGATAACTACTCTCATTACGATTGATTATACGGATCTGAATTTAAGTGTCATCTGATTTATATCTTTAGACATAAAAAAACACTCAGTCTGCACCGAGTGTTTTTTCCGCAATATGATAGGTAAAAACAGCCGTTATTTACCGACAGTAAACGATAGCATCATGCCGCTGTCTTCATGTTCAAGCAGATGACAATGCGCCATATAGGGGTGGTCGGCACTGGCAGGATGATTAAACTGTACCAGCACGTCACTCACCCCACCCTCAACATTGACGATATCTTTCCAACCTTGACGGTGGGCCGCAGGAGGCTGACCATTCTCTTTGAGGATCCTAAAACGGCAGCCGTGGATGTGAAACGGATGCATCATCATGTCGCCTTCACCTGAGATGATCCAGCGCTGATACTGCCCCTGTGATACGTGAAATGCCGGAGTCGTCATCGAGAAAACTTGCCCATTAATGCGGTTAGCATTCATCAGATCAAGGGGTTGATCTGCTGCTGGCTTGTCCATTGGAGTGGCACTGTCGCGTGACATGCTCTTTTTCGGCATACTCTCTTTTGGCATGGCATTCATACTGTGATCCATACCTGCCATACTGCTGCCGGATTTACTCTCTGCCAATGTCTTGGTTGTAGCGTGCCCCATGCTGGCATGATCCATGCCTGTTGTAGCCGCTTTTGCACTGTCTGGTGGCGACATATGCTGCATCATCATTGAGTGATCCATATTGCCCATTGCGGCCATGCCGTAGCGATCCATCAAGGCTTGCATACCCTCACGATCAAGACGTGAGTCCATACTCAGATGCAGTTTTTGTACTGGGAATTTTTGCCTCGCCGGTAAAGAGGCCAGCGTACCGAGTTTCGGAGGTAAGGCAGTGACACCGGCTTTATCATTTGGCCGAATTTGCAACACCGGAAGCGGCTTATCAAACGGCGCTAACCCCATCCCCATCTGCCCGACCGGTAATGAGATCAAATCAAACGGTTTACCATCAGCGGTAGACACCAAAACCTCAAAACGCTCTCCGGGTAACATCGTCAATTGTTTGAGTGCAACCGGTGCAGCCAAAAAACCACCATCACTGGCGATCACCTGCATGTCTCGCTGATCACTACAGGCCAGCAGCATACTGCGCGCGTTTGCCCCGTTCAGCAGGCGCAAGCGCACCCAACCACGCGGCGCGGTGTGCTGAGGATAGACCACGCCGTTAGTCAGCATAATATCGCCAAACCAACCAACGGCAGCAGTCATCACATCGAGCTGATAATCAATTTCACCACGCGCATTTAAGCGGCGATCTTGCAAAATAACCGGAATATCATCAACACCCCATGTTTTGGGCAGATCAAGGCGGCGGCTTTGCTCATCTTCAATCAGCAGTAAACCTGCCAACCCCATAGCAACATGGCGGCCGGTAACGTGGTGCGGATGCGGGTGAAACCAGCAGGTAGCGGCCGGTTGAGTGATATCGAGCTGCGCAGTCCAGCTCTCTCCTACGGGGATCATCCGGTGTGGGCCGCCATCTTGATCACCGGCAATTTCAAGGCCATGCCAGTGGATGGTGGTACTTTCCGGCAGATTATTGGTGATCTGCAACGCGGTACGCTGACCCTGCTGTAACTTTACCGCTGGCCCTAAAAAACCACCGTTAATGCCCCACGTAGGGGTTGCCATCCCCGCGCGCCAATACATGCTGCCGGTTTGTAAATTCAGTTTTACCGTACCGCTGGCGTCAGCTTCCAGCAATGGGGGAATAGGTAAAGCAGTACTCAGCGGGGCGGATAGAGCGCCCCATGCACCACTAGACCAACCGGTGGCGACACTCAAGGCCGAGGCCAGTTTAAGAAAATCTCTGCGTTGCATCGTGCTGTCCGTAACTGATGAAATGTTAACCTTAGGCTAACGCTTCCCCCTACAGGAAGGTCAAGCCACTTTCACACTTGAGTCACACTGACACTGCATATGCAACACATTGCATTCATTGATTGCTGGTACGGTTTACGTCAGGGATAAAAAACACCGACGTATTGGGCGAACAGCGCTTAACCGCACGGCTTACACTGATGCACATAAAAAAACCAAAGGGTTAACGCCCTTCGGTCAAAAATTGCTGGTAAGCCAGCAGCGCCTGTTCAAAATCTTCTAATCCGCACAGGCTCAGGCTCTCTTCATCATAATATTGCATGTCATCTTCGAGCTGATCGCTCTCAAAGCTCATGATGTTGGCGCGCACCATGACCTCTTCGCCATCCATCAACAGGCTAAATTCGCGCCCAGTGTGTTGCCACTGCCGTTCTGAACCGCGCACGCTATCAATCGCCGACAAAATATCCGTCAGAAACGGCAGATTGCCGGCAATTTCATCATTAATCCAACAGGCTAGAGCTTCGTGCCCCATCGAAAACTGGGCTTTCACAGCCCCCATCAGGTCACGGCGAAATTCGTAATCCATTGGTATCCCCTTTAATTTTTGCAGATATGGCCATGCAGGGCGCATGGCATACGGTAAAACGCGACAATGAGAGTATATCGTATCGCAATAACACGCGCCTACAGCACCACTTTCCAGACACCGGAAAACACCATATACCGCCAATAAGGTAAAAAAAAAGCGGGAAGTTCACCTTCCCGCTCAATCTATCGAGCACAAGCAGCCGTTACTGAATGGCTAAGGCAGGGGTACACCTCAGGCTTTCAGGCAGGGCCGCATTGTCATTGTTATGAGAATGACAATAGCTATTGTAGCGCCCTGTTACAGCGCAACCTGAAAAATCACGTTATCGGCTTTTTGCGTGTAATCAGACAACTGATTAAAGTTCAGATAACGGTAGGTGTCTGCTGCCGTTAGATCAATTTCCTGCATCGCAGCCAGATACTCACTCACTTCTGGCAAACGCCCCAGCACCGCTGACAACGCAGCCAGTTCTGCAGAGGCCAGATACACGTTAGCGCCTGTCCCTAAACGGTTCGGGAAGTTACGGGTTGAGGTTGAGACAACCGTTGCTCCATCATGTACCCGTGCCTGATTTCCCATGCACAGTGAACAACCGGGGATCTCAATACGTGCACCGGAGCGGCCATACACGCCGTAGTATCCCTCTTCGGTTAACTGGGCGGCATCCATTTTGGTTGGCGGAGCTATCCATAAACGGGTTGGGATCTGGCCTTTGAATTTATCCAACATTTTACCCGCGGCGCGGAAGTGGCCAATATTGGTCATGCACGAACCAATAAAGACTTCGTCAATTTTGCCACCAGCCACATCAGAGAGCAGACGCGCATCATCAGGATCATTTGGCGCACACAAGATTGGCTCACCAATCTTGTTCAGATCGATTTCGATAATCGCGCTGTACTGGGCATCAGGATCAGCGCTCATCAGTTGTGGATCAGCCAACCAGCTCTCCATCCCCAAAATACGGCGCTCTAGAGTACGGCGATCGCCATAACCTTCAGCTATCATCCACTTGAGTAGCACAATATTGGAGTTCAAATACTCAATAATCGGCTCTTTATCCAACTTGATAGTACAACCCGCCGCAGAGCGTTCAGCCGAGGCATCAGCCAGTTCAAACGCTTGCTCTACTTTCAGTTGTGATAGACCTTCAATCTCTAAGATTCGGCCAGAGAAGATGTTCTTTTTGCCTTTTTTCTCCACCGTCAGCAAACCCTGCTCGATGGCGTAATAAGGAATGGCATGCACCAGATCACGTAGGGTGATACCCGGTTGCATTTCGCCAGAAAAGCGCACTAAGACTGACTCAGGCATATCCAGCGGCATCACGCCAGTGGCTGCAGCAAAGGCCACCAGCCCTGAACCTGCAGGGAAGGAGATACCAATCGGGAAACGGGTGTGTGAGTCGCCCCCCGTACCTACGGTATCTGGCAGCAACATGCGGTTGAGCCAAGAGTGAATAACCCCATCTCCCGGACGCAAAGCCACACCACCACGGTTCATGATAAAATCGGGCAAGGTATGGTGTGTCTGCACATCAACTGGTTTTGGATAAGCAGCGGTATGGCAAAATGACTGCATGGTCAAATCTGCCGAGAAGCCCAAACAAGCAAGGTCTTTCAGCTCATCACGCGTCATCGGGCCGGTGGTATCTTGTGAGCCGACGGTAGTCATCTTCGGCTCACAGTATGTTCCCGGACGCACGCCCTGAACACCACAGGCTTTACCGACCATTTTCTGCGCTAAGGTATAACCTTTGCCGGTATCTGCCACCGCTTGTGGCAGACGGAACACGGTACTGACAGGCAGCCCCAGTGATTCGCGGGCTTTGCTGGTTAAACCACGGCCAATAATCAGCGGAATACACGCCCACCGGCGCGCACTTCATCCAACAACACATCGGTTTTCAAGCTAAAACGGGCCACAACCTGCTGAGTGCTGTGCAGACGCACTTCCCCTTGGTACGGGTAAATGTCTATTACATCACCCATTTTGAGTTGGCTGACATCCACCTCAATAGGCAGAGCGCCGGCATCTTCCATGGTGTTAAAGAAAATCGGCGCAATGTTGCTACCTAAAACGACACCACCGGCACGTTTGTTTGGCACATACGGAATGTCATCCCCCATAAACCACAGCACTGAGTTAGTCGCCGATTTACGTGAAGAGCCGGTACCGACCACATCACCCACATAGGCCAGCGGAAAACCTTGTTGTTTCAGTGCATCAAGCTGTTTAATCGGGCCTACAGTGCCCGGTTGATCGGGGTCAATACCCTCGCGCGGGTTTTTCAGCATGGCCAGTGCATGCAGCGGAATATCAGGGCGCGACCACGCATCAGGGGCTGGCGAGAGATCATCGGTGTTAGTTTCACCGGTGACTTTAAAGACAGTTACTGTAATTTTTTCGGCTACCGGCGCACGCGATAAGAACCATTCAGCCTCAGCCCATGACTGAATAACCTGTTGTGCATACACGTTGCCATTACGGGCTTTATCTTCCACATCGTAGAAGTTATCAAACATCAGTAGCGTTTGTGACAGAGCATCGGCGGCAATCGGGGCTAACGCTGGGCTATCAAGCAGATCAATCAACGGCTGGATATTGTAACCGCCCTGCATTGTGCCGAGCAATTCAGTAGCATATGCAGGAGAAACTATCGGTGAGTGCACGTCTTGCTTGGCAACCGCAGCCAGAAAACCGGCTTTCACATACGCCGCTTCATCAACACCCGGAGGAATTCGGTTGGCCAGCAGATCGAGTAAAAACGCATCCTCGCCCGCAGGAGGGGATTTGAGTAATTCAGTTAATGCCGCTGCCTGTGTGGCATTGAGTGGTTTAGCAACCACTCCTTCGGCGGCACGCTCAGCTACGTGTTGACGATACGCTTCTAGCACGACGAGTTCCTCTTTTTATTATCCTGATTACCGGGGTTGTCACCCCTGTCCTTGTGTTGTTGCCGGTCTTGCTTATCGTGATGGGCTAACCGTTATCCGTCAGCCCCATGAACAGATTGAAGTGGCTTTCAGACTAGCAGAATTCAGGCTTAACTTAAAATAAATGTTACGAACTTGTTGGTTATTTCTCAGTAACCTGCTAACTGCCACAAAATCTTAATCTGCAAAAACGTTACTGCTATTATCTTTCCGCTTCCTTTCCCTTTTTAGGCAAAAACACAGCATAAAAAGGGCGAAAAAAAACCAGCCACAAGAAACTTGTGACTGGTTATATAGATTCACACGCTAGCATGCTTAGCATGCGGTTATACTCACACCGTTACACGGTCATTCCACGCCACAGATGGCCCAGATTACTGCACTGACTCTTCAGGAATAATCGGTGATGGCGTATTTAGCGCGCTATTTAG
>CAMTGL010000091.1 GCA_947071955.1 uncultured Plesiomonas sp. | reverse complement strand
ATGGTTATACGAGCCAGCTGGAAGATTTTGTCACGCTTTGTGTAACCGCGCGCTAAACGGATCGCACTCATGGTAGCCTCTGTACCAGAGCTAACCATCCGGATTAACTCCATGGAAGGCACCAGCTGTGTCACGCGCTCGGCCATGATCACTTCCATTTCAGTTGGTGCACCAAAACTCAACCCGCGTTCGGCAGCTTCAATAACCGCGTGGCGGATGGCTGGGTGATTATGCCCTAAAACCATCGGCCCCCAAGAGCCAACATAATCGGTGTACTGCTTACCTTCTACATCAAACAGATAAGCACCATCTGCCCGCTCAACAAACAGCGGGCTACCGCCAACGCCGTTAAATGCACGAACCGGTGAGTTTACACCGCCGGGAATGGTTTTTTGAGCCTGAGCAAATAAGGTTTCTGACTTGGTCATACGGAATTCCTGAATATCTGTCACTACACTAAGATCATTATGCTCAGGCAATGACACTAAAAAAAGGGCAGATACGCAAGGAATGTAAAGGGTACTCATTCCATAGCGTTAACACCAAACGCACACAAATAGACTAAAACAGGGTGGAAAAGCAAAGCAGATATAGTAATCGAAATGATTTAGCGCAGCGATCTGTGTTGCAGATCACGCTACGATTCATACTACAATTTTTATATTCCCCAGATTAGGATTGTTTCTTCTATGAGTGGCTTGATTGACGATACACCTGCACAGCCCACTGTCAGGCAAGGAAATACAGGTCGGGTTCGCCGCCTGCTAGAACAAGATAAAACTCCAGTAATTGTACTGATGCTGTGTGCTTTGGTCGGCTTGTGTGCCGGTGGTGTCGGGGTAGCGTTTAACCACTTTGTGGCTTGGGTGAAGTTTGAGCGTGTTGATGTACTGGCCTCTATCGCCGATTACGATATTCTGGTTTGGATTGGTGTATTTATTCTTTCCGCTGGGCTTGCGGCATTTGGTTACTATCTGGTTAACCGATTTGCACCAGAAGCGGCCGGTTCAGGTATTCAGGAAATTGAGGGCGCAATGGATGGTTTGCGTCCGGTACGCTGGTGGCGGGTATTGCCGGTGAAATTTTTTGGCGGATTGGGTACGTTAGGTTCGGGCATGGTACTCGGGCGTGAAGGGCCAACGGTACAGATGGGCGGTGCGGTAGCACAGATGATTGCCGATATTTTCCGGATGGGGAAAAATCCGGAGATTCGTAATACTCTGCTGGCCGCCGGAGCCGCCGGTGGTTTAACCGCGGCCTTTAATGCGCCATTAGCCGGCGTGCTGTTTGTCATTGAAGAGATGCGCCCACAATTTCGCTACAGCATGATCTCGATTAAAGGGATTTTTCTGAGTGTAATTATGGCCTGCCTGATGGTGCGTTTTTTTACTGGACAAGTGCCTGAGTTACCACTCGGTGCGCTTGGGTTTGTGCCGCTACATTCGCTGTGGCTATTTTTAGTACTGGGCATGTTTTTCGGCGTGTTTGGCGTGCTGTTTAACCGCATGGTGTTCTGGTCACAAGATAAATTTGCTGCACTGCACGGCGGGCAACGGCGTAAATTTGTTTTAACTGGTGCTCTGATTGGCGGCACCTGTGGTTTGCTGGCACTGTTGGTACCTGAAGTGTCAGGTGATGGTATGTCTTTGGTGATGATTGCCGCAAAAGGTAACTTCACGATAACCGCGTTAATGCTGATTTTTGCCGCACGGGTGATCACCACCCTGATGTGTTTCTGCTCCGGTGCACCGGGCGGTATTTTTGCTCCAAGTCTGGCTATTGGTACGCTGTTTGGTACGGCATTTGGTACGTTTGCTAGTCTATTGTTTCCGCAATATCACCTTGAAATTGCGACATTCTCAATAGCTGGCATGGGCGCACTGTTTGCCGCTACCGTACGTGCTCCGCTGACAGGATTGGTACTGGTGCTTGAGATGACAGAGAACTATCAGCTCATTTTACCTATGCTGATCACGGTGTTGGGCGCAACACTGCTCGCCCAAGCTCTCGGTGGCAGACCGCTGTATAGCGTACTGCTTGAGCGCACCTTGCAAAAGCAGTCTCAGCAACAGGCATTGCAGCAAGCACAAGCATCACAGTCCGCCATGGAAAATGCTAATGCTGATGCACACGGGCAAACCGCAAAATAGTCTCTGCTATGGTTCGGCATTAGGGTATGATTCCCGAAATCCGGCAGTTTATGTGTGCCGATAGCGAGATAATCACACACAATAATTATGCTCAATACTTGAACGCGTTGGTCAGGTATTAGATAATCGGCCCGCTTCTGATTGTGGAGACAGAATAATGAGTGACGTACCAGCCTTGCCCCTGCAGTTTACTGATGCGGCGGCAAATAAAGTGAAAACGCTGATTGCGGAAGAGAATAACCCAAACCTGAAATTACGCGTTTATATCACCGGTGGTGGTTGCAGTGGTTTCCAGTATGGTTTTACGTTTGATGAAGCAGTTAACGATGGTGACATGCTGATTGAAAATAGCGGTGTTGCACTGGTGGTTGATCCGATGAGCCTGCAATATTTGATTGACGGTGAAGTCGATTATATTGATGGTCTAGAAGGTTCACGCTTCGTGGTGCAAAACCCGAATGCAAAAAGCACCTGCGGTTGTGGTTCATCGTTCAGTATTTAAACTGAATAGAGTCAGAATACAGGTGTTTTGTACCGGCCAGAAAGAGAATACCTCGTTATTATTGCGGGGTATTTTTTTGTCTGTGTATCCCTAAAACAGAGTAAATCTCTTTTCTGTGAAAATTTGTGCTCTACAGGCCGAATAATCCTGCCGATTCCCCTGTGTTCCGGTTTGCCTTGCTTGCTGAATCCAGTAGTATGGAGCATTCACAATGACTGTTTTTACGTATCTAGGAGACCCGAATGGTGCGTATTGAAGAAGCACTGGCGGTAATTAAGCGCGGTGTGGATGACTTACTGCCGGAAGATGAACTCATCGCCAAGCTGAAAGAAGGGCGACCACTGCGGGTGAAGCTGGGCGCTGATCCGACAGCACCGGATATTCACCTTGGTCATACCGTAATTCTGACCAAGCTGCGTCAGTTCCAAGAGCTGGGCCATGAGGTTATTTTCCTGATTGGTGATTTCACCGGCATGGTTGGTGATCCTTCAGGTAAAAATACCACCCGCCCGCCGCTGACCAAAGATCAGGTGCTGGCGAATGCGGAAACCTATAAAGAGCAGGTGTTTAAAGTTCTTGATCCGGCTAAAACCCGCATTGAGTTTAACTCCAGCTGGTTGGGAGAAATGGGTGCCGAAGGGATGATCCGTCTTGCTGCGCGCCAGACCGTAGCGCGTATGCTCGAACGTGATGATTTTAAAACCCGTTTCCGTGATAACCAGTCAATTGCTATTCACGAATTTATGTACCCGCTGTTACAGGGCTATGACTCTGTGGCACTTGAAGCTGACGTTGAGCTCGGGGGTACCGATCAGCGCTTCAATCTGCTGATGGGGCGTGAACTGCAAAAAGATTATGGCCAGAAGCCACAAATCGTCA
Source organism: uncultured Plesiomonas sp. (assembly GCA_947071955.1). GTDB lineage: Bacteria > Pseudomonadota > Gammaproteobacteria > Enterobacterales > CAMTGL01 > Plesiomonas. The sequence continues at coordinate 4,361 of CAMTGL010000091.1, read as the reverse complement.
TCACCATGCCATTGCTGGTTGGGTTAGATGGCGAGAAGAAAATGTCAAAATCGGCCCATAACTATATCGGGATCAGCGAAGCACCGTCAGAGATGTTCGGTAAAGTGATGTCGATTTCTGATGAGCTGATGTGGGATTGGTACGTGCTGCTCTCTTTCCGCCCACTGGCTGAAATCGAGGATTTCAAAGCGCGCGTAGCGGCCGGTACGCTGAACCCGCGTGATGTGAAAGTGTGGCTGGCAAAAGAGATTATTGCTCGCTTCCATTCACAAGCTGATGCCGATGCTGCAGAGCAAGAGTTTATCAACCGTTTCCAAAAAGGTGCTATGCCGGAAGATATGCCGGAATTGACGCTGGAAGCCGGTAGTGAAGGTATTGCGATTGCCAATTTGCTCAAAGAGGCTGAATTGGTGGCATCAACGTCAGAAGCACTGCGGATGATTAAGCAGGGCGGCGTGAAGATTGATGGTGAGAAGGTCGATGATGCCAAACTGACCTTGAGCGCCGGTAATACCGCAGTGTATCAGGTTGGTAAGCGTAAGTTTGCGCGTGTCACTCTGAAATAATCTGCTTGAAACAGCATGCTAATAAAAAAGCCCGTCAGATGACGGGCTTTTTTTGACTGTGATGGCGGTATTATTTATACCCCATCTTTGATTATTAATGGCTATCGATGATCACTCATGATGTGAACACCGATAACCACCGAGATAATCAACCGTGCCGATTTACTCGTCAAGGAAGCTGCGCAGAACTTCTGAGCGGCTTGGATGACGCAGTTTACGCAGTGCTTTAGCTTCGATCTGACGAATACGCTCACGAGTAACGTCAAACTGCTTACCGACCTCTTCGAGCGTGTGGTCAGTATTCATATCGATACCAAAACGCATGCGCAGCACTTTGGCTTCACGTGCAGTCAGGCCTTCTAAGACATCACGGGTAGCGTTACGCAGACTCTCTGAGGTTGCAGAGTCAAGTGGCAGCTCAAGCGTGGTATCTTCAATAAAATCACCCAAATGCGAATCTTCGTCATCACCGATAGGTGTTTCCATTGAGATTGGCTCTTTGGCGATTTTCAGCACTTTACGGATCTTATCTTCCGGCATCATCATGCGCTCGGCCAGCTCTTCTGGGCTAGGCTCACGACCCATCTCTTGCAGCATTTGGCGCGAGATACGGTTTAGCTTGTTGATGGTTTCAATCATATGCACAGGAATACGGATGGTACGTGCCTGATCGGCAATCGAGCGCGTAATCGCCTGACGGATCCACCATGTTGCATAGGTTGAGAACTTATAACCACGGCGATATTCAAACTTATCCACCGCTTTCATCAAGCCGATGTTACCTTCTTGAATCAGATCCAAGAACTGCAAACCACGGTTGGTGTACTTTTTCGCAATCGAAATTACCAAACGTAAGTTCGCTTCAACCATCTCTTTTTTCGCACGGCGGGCTTTCGCTTCACCGATAGACATACGACGGTTGATGTCTTTTACCTGCTCAATGGTCAGACCGGTTTCTTCTTCGATCTGACGCATTTTTTGCAGACAGCGCTGCACTTCATCACCCACTTCAGTCAGGCGCATAGACCAAGGTTTACCCGCAGCCAGTGCTTTTTCAAACCAGCTAGGGTTAGTCTCGTTGCCTGCAAACAGGGTAACAAAGTTCTTTTTCGGCATTTTGCACTGTTCAACACACAGCTTCATGATGATGCGTTCTTGAGTACGAACACGCTCCATCATTGAACGCATTGAGCCAACCAGATAATCAAACTGCTTTGGTACTAAACGGAACTGTTTGAATACTTCAGAAAGGTTCTGAATCTCTTCATTGGTTGCAGCATGGTTACGGCCATTGAGCTTGATAGCTTGGCGGGTAACTTCATACTGATCGCGCAGTTCGGTGAACTTTTCACGCGCCAGTTCAGGATCAATTGAGCCATCGTCTTCAGAAGAGTCATCGCTTTCGCTCTCTTCGTCATCATCGTCAACGTCTTCGTCAGCTAGCTGCTCTTCGGTGAGCTCTGATCCTACATGTGTTGCTGTGGGAGCCATGTCCTCTTCTGCATTCGGGTCAACAAAACCCGTAATCAGATCAGAAAGACGTGACGTGCCAGCCTCAACACGGTCATATTGTTCTAAAAGATAGGTGATTGCTTCCGGATATTCGGCAACTGAACATTGTACTTGGTTGATACCGTCTTCGATGCGTTTAGCGATATCAATTTCACCCTCACGGGTAAGCAGTTCAACGGTGCCCATTTCGCGCATATACATGCGCACAGGGTCAGTCGTACGACCAATCTCGGATTCTACACTCGACAATACCTGCGCAGCGGCTTCCGCTGCATCATCATCAGCGAGGCTCTCTGCCAGCATCAGATCATCGGCATCAGGGGCTTCTTCCAGCACCTGAATACCCATATCGTTGATCATCTGGATAATGTCTTCGATTTGATCGGAGTCGACGATATCTTCCGGCAGATGGTCATTGACCTCAGCATAGGTCAGGTAGCCCTGCTCTTTACCCTTGGTAACAAGAAGCTTAAGCTGTGACTGCGGGTTTTGCTCCATAAGACGATATCCACACTTCAAGGTCTGAAAGAAGAAACTAGTACACGGCGGTGTAAACCGCGAATTACGATGGTGTAAAGCACTGTATTAAATAGTGTAAACCATCGATTATAGCATTTGGGCATTTTTTCTACTAGCCATTGCCCGGTTTGGCTGTAGTAATCAGCAGGGCAAGTTCCCTACGCTCTTCGGCACTTAAGCCGTGTGTACGGTCTTTCGCGATCAGTTGATTCATACGCTGTTCTACCCCCTGAATATATAGGTGATCAAGCGTATTCATAAACTCATCATCAATGTTCTCGTCACTGATCATATGGTGCCACATGGCCAGCATTTCAAGTTGTTGCCCCTCTTTTGTTCCCCGCCAGTGTTCTAATAACTGGCCGGTGGTGATCCCCGGTTGAGCCTGACAGGCCGTAATCAACTGAATAAACAGCGAGAGTCCGGGAATATCAAGCTGTGCTAATCCGCCTAAAGAGGGGACGCATCCAGCAAGTTGAGGGTTTTGGATCAGTAAGCCGATTAAAATGCGCATTGGGGTGCGTTTAATCTGCGGTGCTCGGGCGCTATTTTCACTGTGCAGCTTGGGTAGTAACCGCTCTAGCTGGCTTTCATCAAGAATACCCAGCTTTTGCCCTAATGCATTACGCAGATAGAGCCGCAGTGTATTACCCGGCACTTTGTCTATCAGCGGAATGGCCAGTGTACTGAGTTTAGCACGCCCGTCTTGGCTGCTCAGGTCTACTTGTTGTAGCAAACTCTCAAACAAAAAGGCAGATAATGGCGTTGCCTGTTGTACACGTGCTTCAAAAGCGGCCTGACCTTCCTTTCTAACCAGTGTATCAGGATCTTCGCCATCTGGCAGAAACATAAATTTTACCTGCTTCCCATCATTGAGATAGGGCAGGGCAGTTTCCAGTGTACGCCATGCTGCATCGCGACCGGCATTATCACCATCATAGCAGCAGATGACCGTATCGGTACTGCGAAATAGCAATTGGACGTGCTCGGCAGTGGTTGATGTGCCCAGTGATGCAACGGCGTAATCAACATTAAACTGAGCGAGCGCCACCACATCCATATATCCTTCGACCACCAATAAGTGCTCAAGTTTCGGATGTGCTTGCTGGGCTTCGTATAAGCCGTACAGTTCACGGCCTTTATGAAAAATGGCCGTTTCCGGTGAGTTCAGGTATTTAGGGGTACCCGTGCCTAAAATCCGCCCACCAAACCCGACAACCCGCCCACGGCGATCGCGGATTGGGAACATCAGGCGTTCGCGAAAGCGATCATAGACCCGGCCATTATCGTTATGCACCAGCATGCCGGCATCAGAAAGTGCCTGCTGATGCTCTGCTGAACCGCCAAATTTGCGGAGTACATTATCCCAGCCATCTGGCGCAAAGCCGATGCCAAATTTGTGGATAATCTCTGCCGACAGACCACGTTGAACCAGATACTGTTGTACCAGTGTAGCATGTGGTTGGGCCTGCTGTTCCCGATAATAGGTGGCTATTGCCCCCATTAACTCATATAGATTGCGTTTTTCTTTACGATCTTGCGTCGGCTGGCTGCCGCCCATTTCGCGCGGAATATCTAGGCCATGCTGTGATGCTAGCTCTTCAATCGCTTCGACAAACTCAAGGCGATCAAAGTCCATTAAAAAACCGATGGCGTTACCGTGCGCACCGCAGCCAAAACAGTGATAAAACTGTTTTTCAGCGCTGACGGTAAAAGAGGGGCTTTTTTCGTTATGGAACGGGCAACAGGCGTGGTAGTTCTTAC
>CAMTGL010000090.1 GCA_947071955.1 uncultured Plesiomonas sp. | reverse complement strand
GTTAATGCCAACTGAAGAGTTATCACCGTGGGTAGATTGATTACCTGGAGATGGGCTTCTGGTTACATCAGTATCAGATATACCGACCGATCCCTGAAGACCAAGTGTCGGCAAATGACCAGACTCTGCTAAACGAATACTTTCACGTGACAGCTCTTGGCCCAAACGTGCCGCCATCAGGCTTAAGTTTTTCGCATCGGCTTCTTTCATCAGCTGATCAATTTTCAGCGGCTTTTGGGTGCTGAACTGCTTGGTATCCAGAATATTGATCTGGTTTGGCAGATTACCGGTGATTTCACGCAGGTTCTCTAGGCTGTTATCCAGCGAGTTTTGTGCGGTAATCTGGCTGGCAATCACCTGATCGTATTGTGCTTGTGCATCTTGTACATCAGTAATCGCAACCAAACCTACATCAAAACGCTGTTTGGTCTGCTCTAACTGGCGGTAAACGGCCTTTTTCTCAGCCAGAATTACGGTCAGATCATCTTGTGCGCGCAGCACGCCAAAGTAGGCATTAGCAACCCGTAAAATCAGGTTTTGCTGGGCGGCAGAGTAGTTGACGTCAGCCTGACTGCCTTTTTTCTCAGCCTGTGTCAGTTTCACCCAATTTGCCCGATCATACAGAGACTGAGTCAAGGTAATCTGCGCCAATGTGCCGTTACTTTCACTTGAACGGCTGGTATCACGGTTATAGTTGGCACCGGCGTTTGCATTGAGTTGCGGCAACAAGGTAGAGCGTGCCTGATTGATCTGCTCAACAACCCCATCACGATCGGCAGAAGCTTTACGCAGTACAGGATCATTCACTTTTGCTTGCTGATAGATATCCAGTAATGAATCAGCCTGTGCTGTCATACCAATACTACCGAGGCTCAACCCGATCAAAATGGGCAGAATCTTTTTCATGGCTATTCCTTGTTCGATAATTTTATCTAAGTTGTGATGCAATCAATCACCGCAAAATTGTGCGCTAGTGTACCAAAGTCTTTGCAGAGAAATAGGGATTCTGTGCCATATTGATTAAAAATATACCAAAACAAAAGAAAAAAGAATTAAAGTATTCCTTTAATTTCAGCACGTTACTTTAACCTAGTGAAAAAGCCACTCTATTTTTAGGATAAAACCTCGCATGACTGATTCAAACAATCCTGATTATTCAAGTGCTTGCATGACACCTGCCGATGTCGAGATGCTCACACGTGACACCCTTTATCAGGGCTTCTTCTCTCTGGTACGCTACCGTTTTCGTCACCGCCTGTTCAACGGCCAGATGAGCCCTGTCATCAACCGCGAAATCTTCGAACGTGGCCATGCGGCGGTGTTGCTCGCGTATGATCCTAAACGTGATGAAGTCGTTCTGATTGAACAGCTACGCATTGCTGCGCTCGACACCAGTCCAACCCCGTGGCTGCTTGAGCTGATCGCCGGCATTATCGAACCCTCGGAACACCCCGAACAGGTGGTTCGGCGTGAAGCCCATGAAGAGGCCGGTATTGCGGTTCAGCGCTGCCAACATATGCTGAGCTATCTGGCTAGCCCCGGCGGCACATCAGAGCGCCTTGAGCTGTATGTTGGCGAAGTTGATGCCACCCTTGCCAAAGGCCTGCACGGGTTGCCTGAAGAGGGCGAAGATATTCGCGTGCACGTTGTCAGCCGCACACAGGCTTATCAGTGGGTGACTGAAGGTAAGATTGACAATGCCGCATCAATCATTGCACTGCAATGGTTACAGCTACACGGGCAAACGCTGCGCGAAAGCTGGGGCGCGAGCTGAAGAACAGAAATGTGTGCCGTGCAGCAGTTTTGACATTTTAATCTGGGGATTTATCACTGAATTAAACATTGTCCCGAAACATTTAAAATTATCAGATAAACTGCATATAAAATTATACGGTGAAACGTAAATCAGTACGGAGCAGGCCGACACAGTGTTGGGCATCTATCCATAAGATTTATAAGGATAATGCAGTATCTGCTGATACAGGTTTCATCAATACCCCTCTGCGGTAATTTTTAAACAGATAAAACGAAGGACACTACGTGGAAAGCCTGTTCCAGCCGCCGGTTGCTTCTGAGCGGATTCGACTTTTGCAAATTACCGATACCCACCTGTTCGCCTCAGAAGAGGGAGCACTGCTCGGGATCAACACACTGCAAAGCTACCATGCGGTACTCCGTCAGATTCAGGCCGAACAGCGCCCAGTGGATCTGATCGTCGCTACCGGTGATCTGGCACAAGATCACTCGCTGGAAGCCTATAACCATTTTGCTGATGGTGTTGCCCGTTTAGCACGCCCCTGCGTATGGCTGCCCGGCAACCATGATTTCCAGCCCGCGATGGTCGATGGCTTACAGCGTAAAGGCATTCAACCGTCGAAACAGGTTTTGCTGGGTGAGCACTGGCAGTTAATTTTGCTAGACAGTCAGGTTCTTGGTGTTCCACACGGCGAACTCAATGACTATCAGCTCAACTGGTTGGCGGAAAAAATGGATCAGCATCCGCAACGGCACGCCGTGATATTACTGCATCACCATCCGCAACCCTCCGGTTGCACGTGGCTCGATCAGCACAGTCTGCGTAATGCCGGTGCACTGCAAGAAGTCCTCCGTTCCCACCCGCAAGCAAAAGTGATTGTCTGCGGCCACATCCATCAAGAGATGGATTGCTTGTGGAGTCAGTGCCGCCTACTGGCAACACCGTCAACCTGCATTCAGTTTAAAGCGCACTGCACCAATTTTACCCTCGATCAGCTCTCACCCGGCTGGCGTTATCTTGATTTACTGCCCGATGGCACCGTCGAAACACAAGTTCACCGTCTGCCCGGCCAGCAATTTTGTCCAGATATGGAATCGGAAGGTTACTGATGGCCCCCCTGATCTATCTGCACGGCTTTAATGGCTCAAGTGGCTCAGCCAAAGCAGTCGCCCTGCGTGACTATCTAGCTGAACATCACCCCGATGTGCAAATGCACATTCCGGCACTGCCCTTTGCCCCGCAAGCGGCCATTGATCTGGTTTCTGCACTGATTGAACAGTGTCAGCAACAGGGGGAAACACCAGCACTGATTGGCTCATCATTGGGCGGATACTATGCCACCTACCTTTCCCAGCGCTATCAACTGCGTGCCGTGGTGATCAATCCAGCCATGCGTCCATTTGAGCTGTTACAACACTATTTGGGGGAAAATACCAACCCCTATACCAGTGAGCATTACACCCTGACTAACCACCATATGACACAACTGCTCGATCTACACCTTGATCCGCTGCCATTTCCCGCGCTACTCTGGTTATTACAACAAGAGGGTGATGAAGTGCTCGATTACCGACAGGCCGTTGCTTATTTCCACGCCAGCCGTCAAAGCGTGGAAGCGCAAGGAAATCATGCCTTCACGGGGTTTCCCCGTTACTTCGCTGCCATAATTGCCTTTCTCGGGCTAACCACGCCTTGACATTTCATGGTTCTCTGACGACCATGATGGCCAAACACCTGTAAATATATACATACCATGACTCAAACCAATAATTACAATGCCGATGCCATTGAAGTTCTCAGTGGCCTTGAACCGGTTCGTCGCCGGCCCGGTATGTACACCGATACGACGCGCCCAAACCACCTTGGGCAGGAAGTAATAGACAACAGTGTCGATGAAGCGCTGGCGGGTCATGCAAACCGCATCGATATTATTTTACATGCTGATCAATCACTTGAGGTCATTGATAACGGCCGCGGCATGCCGGTAGATATTCACCCTGAAGAGGGCGTTTCCGGCGTTGAGCTGATCTTATGCCGACTGCACGCGGGGGGAAAATTCTCCAATAAGAACTATCAGTTCTCCGGTGGCCTACACGGTGTGGGGATCTCCGTTGTCAACGCACTCTCTAGCCGTGTTGAAGTTACCGTTAGACGTGACGGCCAGATCTACTCGATTGTCTTTGCAGATGGCGAGAAGATCCAAGATCTCACCGTAATCGGCACCTGCGGTCGTAAAAATACCGGTACCAGCGTCCATTTTTGGCCGACTGCCAGCTATTTTGACTCAGCCAAATTCTCGGTATCACGCCTGACACACCTGCTCAAAGCCAAAGCGGTGCTTTGTCCGGGGCTGGAAATTGTCTTCACCGATAAAGTGAACAACACCGAGCAGCGCTGGTTGTATCAAGACGGCTTAAATGATTACTTAATTGATGCCGTTAAAGAGTTCATCACCCTACCCGAATTACCGTTCACTGGCTCTGTATCATCAGAGACGGAAGCAACTGACTGGGCAGTAATTTGGTTGCCAGAAGGTGGCGAGCTGATTGGCGAAAGTTATGTCAACTTGATCCCAACCTCACAAGGTGGCACACACGTCAACGGCCTACGCCAAGGCCTGCTTGATGCCATGCGTGAGTTTTGCGAATTCCGTAACCTGCTGCCGCGCGGCGTTAAACTTTCGGCGGAAGATATCTGGGATCGCTGTGCTTACGTGCTTTCGATCAAAATGCAAGATCCACAATTTGCTGGGCAGACCAAAGAGCGCCTCTCCTCACGCCAGAGTGCCGCATTTGTTTCAGGCATTGTCAAAGATGCGTTTAGCCTGTGGCTTAACCAGAATGTGCAATATGCCGAGCAACTGGCTGAACTGGCCATCAACAGCGCCCAGCGCCGCCTACGTGCCGCTAAAAAAGTAGTACGTAAAAAGCTAACCAGTGGCCCAGCACTGCCCGGAAAACTGGCCGACTGCTCTTCACAAGATCTCAACCGCACAGAGCTGTTTTTGGTGGAGGGTGACTCTGCGGGCGGCTCAACCAAGCAGGCCCGTGACCGTCAATTTCAGGCTGTTATGCCGCTGCGCGGAAAGATCCTCAATACGTGGGAAGTCTCTTCCGATGAAGTACTGGCCTCACAAGAGGTACACGACATCTCGGTCGCCATTGGTATTGATCCCGATAGCGATGATCTGAGCCAACTGCGTTACGGTAAAGTCTGTATTCTAGCCGATGCCGACTCCGATGGCCTGCACATTGCCACCTTGCTGTGCGCGCTATTTATGCGCCATTTCCGCACACTGGTTGAACAGGGCCATGTCTATGTTGCTATGCCACCGTTGTTCCGTATCGACCTTGGCAAAGAGGTGTTCTACGCTCTGGATGAGAGCGAGAAAGAAGGGATTTTAGATCGTCTGGCCAAGAAAAAAGGCAAGCCTAACGTACAGCGTTTTAAAGGTCTGGGTGAAATGAACCCACTACAGCTGCGTGAAACCACGCTCGACCCGAACACCCGCCGCCTCGTACAGCTCACCATTGATGATGTGCAGCAAACGCTCGACATCATGGATATGCTGCTGGCGAAAAAACGTTCGGAAGACCGCCGCAACTGGCTGCAAAGCAAAGGCGATCTGGCTGATCTTGAAGCCTAATAGATTGAATGGGAAAGCGTAATGACTGATACCCCACGTGATGGGCGCGATAATAATCATGACGGAACCGAGCAGCAAACCCTGCGCCAGTTCACGGAAAGCGCCTATCTGAACTACTCCATGTACGTGATCATGGATCGTGCCCTGCCGTTTATCGGTGACGGCCTAAAACCGGTACAACGGCGTATCATCTACTCCATGTCAGAACTGGGGTTGAGCGCCGCGGCAAAATTTAAAAAATCTGCTCGTACCGTCGGTGATGTACTGGGTAAATATCATCCACACGGTGACAGCGCTTGCTATGAAGCCATGGTGCTGATGGCACAACCCTTCTCTTACCGCTACCCGCTGATTGACGGGCAAGGTAACTGGGGAGCGCCCGATGATCCGAAATCATTCGCCGCGATGCGTTATACCGAGTCACGGCTATCAAAAATTGCCGATGTGCTGCTCGGTGAACTCGGCTTAGGCACAGTCGATTTCCAGCCAAACTTTGATGGCACCTTGCCTGAACCTAAATGGCTGCCTGCCCGTCTGCCGCACATACTGCTGAACGGAACAACCGGTATCGCCGTAGGTATGGCCACCGATATTCCGCCGCACAATTTGCGGGAGATCGTCAACGCCACCGCGCACCTGATCGATCATCCAGATGCAACACTTGATGCGCTGCTGACCCATATTCAGGGGCCGGATTATCCGACCGAAGCGGAGATCATCACCCCGCGCAGTGATATCAAAAAAATCTACCAAACCGGTCGTGGCTCTATCCGCATGCGCGCCTTGTGGAAAAAAGAGGACGGTGAAATCATCATCACCGCCCTGCCACACCAGTGCTCTGGCGCGAAAGTCATCGAGCAGATTGCCGCTCAAATGCGGGCGAAAAAACTGCCGCTGGTTGACGATCTGCGTGATGAGTCTGACCATGAAAACCCAACTCGCTTGGTGATCGTGCCAAAATCGAATCGGGTTGATGCAGAGATGCTGATGAACCACCTGTTCGCCTCGACCGATCTGGAAAAGAGCTATCGGGTGAATATCAACATGCTGGGGCTCAATGGCCGCCCAGAAGTGAAGGGGTTACTAACCATTCTGAGCGAATGGCTGACGTTCCGCCGCGACAGCATTCGCCGCCGGATCCAGCACCGTTTAGAGAAAGTGTTAAAACGCCTGCATATCCTTGAAGGCTTGCTGACTGCATTTATCAATATTGATGAAGTCATTGAGATCATCCGCCAGCAAGATGAACCCAAACCGATCCTGATCCAGCGTTTTGGCTTAAGTGAAACACAAGCTGATGCGATCCTAGACCTCAAGTTACGCCATTTGGCCAAACTGGAAGAGATGAAGATCCGCGGTGAGCAGAACGATCTGGAAAAAGAGCGTTTGCAACTCGAAGGCCTGCTGGGTTCAGAACATAAACTCAACGCCCTGATGAAAAAAGAGCTGCTGGCTGATGCCGAAACCTTTGGCGATGAACGCCGCTCTCCACTGGTTGAGCGGGGTGAGGCCAAAGCTCTGACCGAGCGCGATCTCACCCCAGCCGAGCCAGTGACTGTCGTGCTCTCAGAGATGGGCTGGGTTCGCTGCGCGAAAGGGCACGATGTTGATGCTGCGGCCTTAAGTTATAAATCGGGTGATGCTTACCGTGGGTTTGCTCGCGGCAAGAGCAACCTGCCAGTGGTCTTCCTCGATTCTAGTGGCCGCAGTTATGCGCTCGATCCGCAAACACTGCCTTCCGCGCGCGGGCAAGGTGAGCCGTTAACCGGTAAACTCACGCCACCAGCAGGTGCTGTAGTTGAACAGGTGTTGATGGAAGAAGAGAGCCAGAAATTGCTGCTCGCCAGCGATGCCGGTTACGGTTTTGTCTGTACCTTTGCTGATTTGGTCGCTCGTAATCGTGCCGGTAAAGCACTGCTCAATCTGCCTGAAAATGCCAAAACGTTACCACCATTAAAGGTCAACCATGATGACGATCTGCTGATGGCTATCACCTCAGAAGGCCGGATGCTATTGTTCCCTGTGAATGACCTGCCGCAGTTGTCAAAAGGCAAAGGCAATAAAATTGTCACCATTCCGGCAGCCCGTGCAGCCGCCCGAGAAGAGTTGTTGCAGCACCTGAGCATCATCTCGCCACAGGCATCGGTCACACTGCATGCAGGTAAGCGTAAGCTGACCATTAAGCCTGATGATTTAAGTAAGTTCCGCGCAGAACGCGGCCGCAAAGGAACGCTGTTACCGCGCGGTTTACAAAAAGTGGATCAGATTGAAGTCAACTTACCGCAAGATACAACCGACACAGCAAACGCTGACTAACCACGCTTCTGCACTTCTGCGAGAGTGACATAAAAAAGCCCCACCAACGGATAAACCGCTGTGTGGGGCTTTTTATATTTAGCGGATAACTCAGTGGATAATCAACGGATTACCCACAGAACATCACGATAATTTTTTAATCAGCGCTTTTTCGCTTTCGCGTTTGGAAGGTCAGTAATCGAACCTTCGAACACTTCTGCCGCCAGACCCACTGACTCATGC
>CAMTGL010000089.1 GCA_947071955.1 uncultured Plesiomonas sp. | reverse complement strand
ACGTTACTCGCGAATGGCGCTACTATATTACCAAGCAAAACTGGGATCAAAATGCTCCACTAACCCGTGACTCATTTGAGCTGACGCCGTTTACTGTACTGAGCGGTAATATGGAAAGACCTCCAATGCAGTTAAGCCACGATATCGTTGTGCCTAAGCGTAGTGGTTATCAGGTTATCATGGCGGTGTGGGAAGTGGGTGATACTGCCAACAGCTTCTATCACCTTATTGACGTGATGTTTGATCAGAACGGCAATGGTGGTGAAGAGACACCTGATGCTCAGTGGAACAGCGTAGGAATGATTCACCCAAGCGTGAACCTGCAAGCGGGCGATAAAGTAAAAGCGCGCGCGTTTGATGCTCAAGGCGAGCGCCATGATCTGGCGACCACGCTGACTATCAAATCAGATGATCTGGGCGAGAAAAACCAGTGGGCATACGCACTGGCTGAGACCATCAACCGTAGCCAAACTCTGTATCAGGCTGGCCAAAAAGATGCACAGGGTAAAATTAACCCGGTGTATGGTCAAAACCCTGTGTATGCCAAGAAAAATAGTGGCGTAGAGCGTGTTGAAATTCAGGTGATTAAAGCGGAAACCGGTCTGCCACTTGATATTGAAATGAGTGGTTTACAAGAGACTTACCAGCTGGTTAACGGTAGCGCTATCATTAAATTTGATGTGCGTGCTGTGGGTGAGTTAGCCGTTGAAACTACTGTTTACAACGGCAGCGGTGTGGCGCAGGCATTCAGCGCATTTGATCTGAAAGATAGCGTGCGTGGCGTTGAGCTGAAACTGGATAACGCCCAAGCCGGTCACCACCGTTTGGTGATTAAGGCTAGCAGCAAAGATCAGCAAGTCATTCAAAAGGGTGCGGGTTTTATGCTGGAAGAGGAATCAACTGGCCCAGAAGAGCCATCAGGCAAGTATGATTTTACTTTCCCACAATCACTCAATACCTACAAAGCGGGTACGACCGTACTACAGCCCAAAACTGGTAAAGTGTATGAGTGTAAGCCATGGCCATACTCTGGCTATTGCCAGCAGTGGACTTCTAACAACAATGCATATGAGCCAGGTGTCGGCTTTGCTTGGGAACAAGCGTGGACTCTTGTTAAGTAATATTTGTTACTGAATAAATAAATGACATTATGGCCACTGATTCAGTGGCCATTTTTTGATGAGATATAATGCCATTACTCTTTTTGTTATTTTTTTCATCTTTTAGTGTGTGGGCCAGTTCGGGTTCTGGTGTAACGCTGTCTGCTGAAGAGGAGTTGGGGCGATATCTTTTTAATGATGTCCGCTTATCCTCTTTAGGTAACCGAAGTTGTGCGGTATGCCACGCCCCCGATTTAGGCTGGACCAACCGCTTTAGCCGTACACCTGATGTCTCGGGGCATACGAATGGCCTGAATACGCCATCATTGCTGAATGTAGTCGATTATCCGCGTTTTACCCAAAGTACCCCTGATATTGTCGCGTTAGAGGCGGCGATAATCCGCCCACTGTTCTCTTCTTCCCCTAAAGAGATGGGGATGACTCCCGCTTTGTTGGTTCAGCGCTTAGATCAAGCCGGTGATCTCTATTTTCCGCTATTTAATGCCGCGTATCAGGATCAAAACATCACTGTTCAGCGGGTCATTGCTGCACTGACAAAATATGTGGGTACATTGCGGTCTACCGATACCCCTTGGCACAGATATCTAGCCGGAGATGCCCGCGCAATAACAAAAGAGCAACGTAAAGGGGCAGATCTTTTTTCCAGTGCAACACTGGGTTGCAGCCAGTGTCATGGCGGTGAGCTGTTGAATCAACCGTCAATAAAGGTGGGTGCTTTTTATGCCAATACAGGGCTGTATGGGATAAAAGAGCGTTCTGGTGTTCGCCACTATCCCACTGATTTTCAAGGTCTGAGCACGATTTCAGGTAATAAAAATGATGAGGGTAAATTTCGAATTCCCTCATTGATTAATGTTACTGAAACTGGCCCTTGGGGGCATGATGGCAGTTTTTTATCGCTCAGTTCGGTCTTGGATAGCTATGCTCGTGGTGGCAGAAGAATCACATTAGGAAAAAATCAGGGAGACGGTGCATTACATGCCAATAAGCATCCTCTGATACAAGGCTTTGTCTTATCTTCGGAGGATAAAAATGCTTTATTGGCTTTTTTTGACGCATTGAAAGTGCCTGATGCTAAAACGTATACCAACAAAGATTCCCCTTTTTGTCAGTCAGTAAAGTTAAAAAACAAAAATGATCCAGCAGGATGCATTCCCCCATACCAACATCGCCCGTAAACAGGAGATCTATTCATGCGCAGTACATTGTGTATTTTGTTAACCCTGATATTAAGCAGCCAATATGCATTGGCTCAGACCAGTAAAGATAAGAAGATCTCTGAAGCGAGAAATCAGTATTTCAGTAAAGATTACCAAAAAGCGTGCCAGATACAGCCGGAGAACTATGCCGCTTACCCCAACACGCCGGATCAAGCTGCCCAAGTAGAGGTGACACTTGATAAAGGGTTTTCTCATCAATTTACCGCAACTGACCGTGAGCACTACCTGCAAATTGCCACAATTCATTGGGATGAGAAGTTTGTTGTGATGGTCAATGATGATGTCACGCTAGCGATTAAAGGCGGTGATATTGTCGGCGAAAACATTGAGAGCTACTCATGCCCAGAGCAGGGAAGAAAAATCTACCATTTTAATACACATGAGTGGGCCAGTTATCTGATGACGATCACCGCAAAAGCAGGTGAAAAAGTCTGGTTAACCGTTTTACCTGAGAGTAATCAAACGCATAAAAAATAACAGATAGGGCAGAAAATAGGGTGTGGAGAGTGTTCACTGTTTGGCATTATCCATACCACTATTTTGTTGAAATTAGATTGAACCGCTCACGGCATTGTTGCCATTTATCGGCGTTTTGTAACACCGTACTGATGTTGTGTTGCACCATTGGGGAAATGGGTCGAGAATATTAGCAGGTTAATCCGTTACGGCAGTACTGCTGTCTGACGGCTGTAGGTTTGGTGATTCAAACCCTCATCTTCGGATTTAAAGGCGATATTTATGCAAAATTTTACGCTCCATACCCCAACAAAAGTGCTGTTTGGTAAAGGACAAATTGCCCATTTGCGTAATGTTATTCCGGCAGATGCGCGCGTTTTAATCACCTATGGTGGTGGCAGTGCCAAGCGTTCTGGCGTTCTAGATCAGGTGCATGCGGCACTGAGTGGTATGCATGTGCTGGAGTTTGGTGGAATAGAGCCAAACCCCTCTTATGAAACGCTGATGCAGGCTGTTGAATTTGTGCGTAATGAAAAAATCACCTTTCTGCTGGCTGTCGGGGGTGGTTCGGTGATTGATGGCACCAAATTTATTGCTGCTGCAGCCGATTATGTTGGTGAGCCGTGGCATATTATGCATACAGTGGGCAGTGATATTAAACAAGCTATCCCGATGGGCTCTGTACTGACACTGCCGGCAACCGGTTCTGAAATGAACATGGGCGCGGTGATAACCCGCCGCAGTACCGGTGATAAACAGCACTTTTTCTCACCGTTAGTGATGCCAAAATTTGCGGTGCTCGATCCTGAAATCACCTACACCTTGCCAGAGCGCCAGATTGCCAACGGCGTTGTTGATGCCTTCGTACATACCGTTGAGCAATATCTGACCTATCCGGTTGATGCCAAAGTACAAGACCGCTTTGCCGAAGGCTTGTTGCAAACGTTAGTAGAAGAGGGCCCGCGTGCTCTGGTTGAGCCACAGAACTATGCTGTTCGCGCCAATATCATGTGGAGTGCGACAATGGCACTTAATGGTCTGATTGGTGCTGGCGTGCCGCAAGACTGGGCAACCCATATGCTAGGGCATGAGCTAACAGCCATGCACGGTATCGATCACGCCCAGACACTGGCGGTGATTTTGCCGGTATTGTTGCAGGAAAAACGCATCGCTAAACACGCGAAGCTATTGCAGTACGCAGAGCGTGTTTGGGGGATACATGAAGGCAGTGATGAACAGCGCATTGATGCTGCCATTGCCGCAACCCGCCAGTTCTTTGAACAGATGGGGCTAAAAACACATTTGCGGGATTACGGCCTTGATGGCAGTACCATTCCAGCTATGGTTGATAAGCTAAAAGAGCATGGCATGAGCAAGCTTGGTGAGCATAAAGATATCCGTTTAGAGGATAGCCGCCGGATTTACCAAGCAGCGCTGTAATGTTTAGGGCGTAACTTTATAGTACGGCTAGATAGTACGGCAACTTACAGGGCTGTTGTTTACAGTGCTATTGTTTACTGGGCAGTGATTTACTTGTCAAAAATTAACCCCAAATTACTGCCTGAAAAACAGCCTGTAAAAAACAATTTCGCAATAAAAACACAACAATTTATGAGCTGGCTCACTGAGAGTAGTGAGTCAGCTCATGGCGACATGACTATCACTCTGTCACGAAAATTATTTTCTTCTTGGGTATTACACCTTTCAAAACGCGTAAAAATGCTCAAAAACACCTAAAATAGCGGAAACAGCGTCTTTCCCTGCGATGTTTTTTAAATCTGCTTCAGAGGCAATAGTCTATTTTCCCTTCACCTCTCTCATTTCTTCACTTTTTGCATACATATTGTTGTGGTATTTTGCAACAATAGTGCAGGTGAACTGTTTTTATCCTGTTAATTTATTTCTATCTTTTGTCAGCACCTGACCAGCATCAAGCCGAATAAAATGTAACGGCATTTACGGTGCTACTGTTGATTTTAACGGCATATATTCTAAGGATAGCGAGCATGGCAAACCGTACCCCTCTCTATGCACAGCACCTTGCCGCCGGTGGCAAAATGGTTGATTTTCATGGCTGGGATATGCCGTTACATTACGGGTCGCAGTTGGAGGAGCATCATCATGTCCGCCGCAGTGCCGGTATGTTTGATGTCTCGCACATGACCATTGTTGACTTGCATGGCCCGCAGTGTCGCCCATTTTTGCGCTATTTACTGGCCAATGATGTGGCAAAACTGACTCGTTCAGGAAAAGCGTTATACAGCGGCATGTTAAATGAACATGGTGGCGTGATTGACGATTTAATCGTCTATTTCCTGCAAGAAGATTTTTTCCGTTTAGTGGTAAATTCCGCCACCCGTGAAAAAGATTTAGCTTGGATTAGCCTGCAAGCGAAGGCCTATAACGTTGAGATCACTGAACGTGATGATCTGGCTATGCTTGCTGTGCAAGGCCCTGACGCTATCGCGCATGTTGCGGCTCTGCTGCCGACTGAGCAGCAAGCACAACTGACGGCAATGCCAGCCTTTTGGGGCCAACAATATGGTTCATGGTTTATCGCCACAACCGGATATACCGGTGAAAAGGGCGTTGAGATCTTAATCCCAAATACCGAAATTGATGCTCTCTGGCAGCAACTGTTGGCTCGTGGCGTACAGCCGTGTGGATTGGGTGCGCGCGATACGCTGCGTCTTGAAGCTGGGATGAATCTGTATGGGCAGGATATGGATGAAACCGTCAGCCCGCTGGCCGCTAATATGGCATGGTGCGTAAGTCTGACACCGGAAAACCGTGATTTTATTGGCCGCCGAGCATTGATCACTCAGCAAGAGCAGGGGCATGAGCGGCTGGTCGGGCTGGTGATGCGGGAGAAAGGGGTGTTGCGTCACGGCCAGACAGTACATTTTGTCGATAATCTGGGCATAGCCCAACAAGGCGTGATCACCAGTGGCAGTTTCTCACCAACATTAGGATGCAGCATTGCATTAGCACGCGTGCCCGCCGGAATTGGTGCGCAGGCAGTTGTGTTGATTCGAAACCGAGAGATGCCAGTTACCGTCACCGCACCACAGTTTGTACGTCAGGGCAACGCGGTGATCGGCTAATGCACGGAATGATTTGCTAACACACAAAATATTGATGATAGGCGTTATCTTATTCTCTTTTCGTTAACCATGATTTTATTATCAAGCGTATAAAAGGATGTTCTCATGAGCCATATTCCCTCTGAATTACTGTATACCGGCACCCATGAGTGGGTTCGTGATGACGGTAATGGCTGCTACACCGTGGGTATTACTGACCATGCGCAGGCCCTGCTTGGCGATATGGTATTTATCGAGTTGCCCGATATTGGCAGTCAGGTTGATGCCGGTGATGATTGCGCTGTTGCCGAATCGGTCAAAGCGGCATCGGATATTTACTCTCCGCTGACCGGTGAAATTATTAGCGTTAACGAAGATCTGACCGATTCCCCTGACCGTGTCAACCATGACCCATACGGTGATGGCTGGCTGTTTCAGATGAAGTTGGATGACCCTGAAGAGCTTGATGAGCTGATGGATGCCGAAGGGTATCAGCAAATGGTCTCTGCCGATGATGAGGATGAGGAAGAGTAATTCGCACCTCTGAGAGGTATGCGTTCTCTCGTTCACCGCCCCGATTGCTGCTGTGGCTTGCCACGGCAGCCTATCATTCTGACACCGCATTTTCAGGGATTCGATAATGACGTTTACGCTAACTTCGCTCGATGATTCTCAGGCATTTGTACGCCGCCATATCGGCCCTGATGCTGAACAGCAAAAGCAGATGCTTGCCGCGCTCAAACTTCGCTCTTTAGATGAACTCATTGAGCAGACTGTACCTACTGATATCTTGTTGGCACCCGCGCCAGAAACAGTCAGTGCTGTGAATGAAAATCAGGCCTTGGCAGAGTTAAAAGTGCTGGCACAGCAGAACAAAATCTTTAAAAACTTTATCGGGATGGGATACACAGCAACCATCACCCCGCCGGTCATTCTGCGCAATGTGCTCGAAAATCCGGGGTGGTATACCGCCTATACGCCCTATCAGCCGGAAGTGTCACAGGGGCGCTTAGAAGCACTGCTCAATTTTCAGCAACTGACTCTTGATTTAACCGGATTAGATGTTGCTTCGGCCTCGCTGCTTGATGAGGCAACTGCTGCTGCTGAAGCGATGGCAATGAGTGCCCGTTTAAGTAAGCGCAAAGGCGCAAATCGCTTTTTTGTGTCGGCAGACACCCATCCGCAAACACTTGATGTACTTAAAACGCGTGCCGAAGGTTTTGGGTTTACCTTAACCATTGGCGCTTTGGCTGAAACCGAGCAGTACGATGATCTGTTTGGTGTGTTGGTTCAATATCCTACTTCCAGTGGCAATATTGCCGATTATCGTGAGCAGTTTGCCCGCTGGCAGGCACAAAATATCATCATCAGTGTGGCAGCCGATATGCTGGCGCTGGTGCTGCTTGAATCTCCGGGGGCGTTGGGGGCGGATATTGTCTTCGGATCGGCCCAGCGTTTTGGCGTACCGATGGGCTATGGCGGCCCGCATGCCGCGTTTTTTGCTACACGTGATAGTTTTAAACGCGCGATGCCTGGCAGAGTCATTGGCGTGTCGCGCGATGCGCGCGGCAATACTGCACTACGCATGGCCATGCAGACTCGCGAGCAACATATTCGGCGTGAAAAAGCCAACTCAAACATCTGTACCTCACAAGTGTTGCTGGCGAATATGGCTGGGTTTTATGCCGTTTACCACGGTGCGCATGGGCTGCAACGGATTGCCCGCCGGATACACCGCTTGACCACGCTACTGGCACACGCTCTTATCCAACAAGGCTATGTATTACGGCATCAACACTGGTTTGATACGCTGGTGGTAGAGTGTGCCGATGCACCACAGATACTGGCTCGGGCGTATACCCAACAGGTTAATTTACGGGCTGATTTACCGCAGGCTATCGGTATTACGCTCGATGAAACCAGTACGCCACAAGATATTCAACTGCTCTGCCGGATTATCACCGGAAACAACACACTGGATCTGGATATTGATACGCTGGATCAACAACTGACGCCGTC
This sequence comes from uncultured Plesiomonas sp., assembly GCA_947071955.1. GTDB lineage: Bacteria > Pseudomonadota > Gammaproteobacteria > Enterobacterales > CAMTGL01 > Plesiomonas. Next base: position 331 of record CAMTGL010000089.1, on the reverse strand, counting down.
AGATGCGCGGTTGTTACTGCCACGCAGCACCCCCATTTTGACTCATCCGGTGTTTTCACGTTACCACAGTGAAACCGACATGCTGCGCTATATTCACCGCTTAGAACGCAAAGACTTGGCGCTTAATCAGGCGATGATCCCGCTCGGCTCTTGCACCATGAAACTCAATGCCACAGCAGAGATGATCCCAGTAACATGGCCAGAGTTTGCCGCCTTGCACCCGTTTTGCCCACCAGATCAGGCGCAGGGTTATCAGCAGATGATTAGCCAGCTATCACGCTGGCTGATAACGCTGACCGGCTATGATGCACTTTGCATGCAGCCGAATTCG
>CAMTGL010000088.1 GCA_947071955.1 uncultured Plesiomonas sp. | reverse complement strand
CGATAACAAGCCCACTTCACCGGAATCGGGTTGGACTCAATAAACAGCTCATGATGCAACGGCATCAGTTTTTCATTAATTGCCTGTGCAGCAGTAAAATCACCGGCCAATGCCAATTCACACATTTTACTCATGTCGGCAGCCGCAATGTTGGCGGTCACCGAAATCACTCCACAACCGCCTTCACGGATAAAATCAAGTGCTGATGCATCATCACCACTGAGCAAAGCAAAGTCAGGGCCAGTTAGCGCATGAATTTGTTTAACCCGCGCGATATCACCGGTCGCTTCTTTTAGTGCCACAATATTGGGGATCTGAGCCAGACGCGCAACCGTTTCTGGCAACAAGTCGCACCCAGTACGGCCCGGTACATTATAAAGAATTTGCGGCAAGTCTGTCTGCTCTGCAATGGCTTTATAATGGCGGAATAACCCCTCTTGGGTTGGCTTATTATAGTATGGCGTAACACTTAAGCAGCCGACGACACCGGTATCGTTAAACATTTTCGTCAGTGTAATCGCTTCTGCGGTGGCATTTGCGCCTGTACCTGCGAGCACGGGAATACGCCCGTTGGCATACTCTAGCGTTTTCAGGACGACCTTAATATGCTCTTCCACACTCAAGGTTGCTGATTCACCGGTGGTTCCCATAGCAACAATTGCATTTGTGCCACTGCTGACATGATACTCCACCAACTTTTTCAGGCTTGCATAATCAACCTCTCCGGCCTGATCCAGTGGCGTTACTAGTGCTACAATGCTTCCTGAAAACATCTGATTCTCCCCCTTGAGTTTTGACTGATCATGGTACTTTTTACTGGCGCATAAATGCAAGTAACACAACACTAATCTCGTTGCGTTTTGCCCCGCAGAAACGAAAAATTTTGTGTTACCATGCAATAATCAACTCTTTCAGGGGGAATTCTCGTGCAAGAACCTCAAGCACATTATTTGGTTCTCACTGCTGTCGGCGCTGATCGGCCGGGCATTGTGAACACCATCACCCGGCATGTCAGCAGTTGCGATTGCAATATAGAAGACAGCCGGCTTGCGCTGCTCGGTGGTGAGTTCACCTTCATTATGCTGCTCTCTGGTAGCTGGAATGCGATTGCACGCATTGAATCTACTTTGCCGTTAGCCGGTGCGGAACTTGATTTGATGATCGTGATGAAGCGAACTGAATGCAATCCCAAACCACCTTATCCGGCCACCGTCTGGGTACAAATTGATGTTGATGACTCCGCGCACATCATCGAAAAGTTCACTGACTTTTTTGCCTCACGTCAGCTAGATATTGCCGAGTTAGCCTCAAAAACCTTAGCACGCCCGCATGCTGCACCGTTGTTGAGTATTCAAATTGCAGCGCACAGCCACATTTCAGCCCCCAAACAGCAAACATTGATTGATGATTTTCACGCATTGTGTCAAAAATTAGGGGCTCAGGGCGCTATCAATGTGGTGGTTCACTCACAACCAGATACCACGCAACAAGCGCTGATCCGCTGAATTAATTAATTGATTATATTCATAAAAAAGTAAGTTGTTCGTCAGTTCACTTGATGACACCATAAAGAAAAATCCATCATCGCAGCAAGGATTATTACGTTATGCATACACTCAAGGTTGGCGATAAAGCCCCTGCATTTACTCTGCTTGATCAAGACAGTGAAGAGATTAGCCTGAGCGATTATCAAGGCGGAAAAGTACTGATCTACTTTTATCCCAAAGCGATGACGCCCGGCTGTACGGTACAGGCGTGTGGCTTGCGTGACAGCAGCAGTGAGCTAAAAGCCTACGGCGTTGATGTTCTCGGTATCAGTACGGATAAGCCGGAAAAACTATCGCGGTTTGCCGAAAAAGAGATGCTGAATTTCACGCTGTTATCGGATGAACAGCATCAGGTTGCTGAGCTGTTTGGTGTCTGGGGTGAGAAAAAGTTTATGGGCAAAGTGTATGATGGTATTCACCGCATCAGTTTTCTAATTGATGAAAACGGGGTCATCGCTCACGTGTTTGATAGCTTTAAAACCAAAGATCACCACGAGGCCGTACTCAGTTATCTTGCCACTGCGCAATAACCGGCTTCCCGCTAGATAAAACAAAAAAGGGCATGAGATGCCCTTTTTTTATTACCTAGTTCAACATTGTCTGTTTCAACATTGTCTGCTTCAAAAAAAAGTGTTTATGCCACTTCCATCGGCGGCTCTTCTGCCGCAGGCCAGACATTAACCACAGCCTTAATAAGGGTAGCCAGCGGAATGGCGAAAAATACCCCCCAAAAACCCCAGAGCCCGCCAAAAACCAGCACGGAAATAATGATCATCAGCGGATGCAGGTTCACAGCTTCCGAGAACAGCACCGGCACCAGCACATTACCATCTAGCCCCTGAATCACCAGATATGCCACCAGCAAATACCAGTATTCGGTTGAAAGCCCCCATTGTGATAGCGCCACCAGTGCCACCGGAATCGTCACCAATGCCGCACCAATATAGGGGATCAAGACCGATAGCCCGACTAGCACCGCCAACAGCAGTGGGTAATTCAAACCAAAGAAGATAAATGTCAGATAGGTGGCAATACCGACCACCATAATCTCTATCACTTTCCCACGAATGTAGTTGGTGATCTGCTGATTCATCTCGGTCCACACTTTGCCAACCAGATAGCGGTTTTTGGGCAGAAAACGCATCACGCCAGTAAACATCTGGGTTTTGTCTTTGAGCAGAAAAAATACCATCAAAGGAACAAGCACTAAATACACGGCCAGCGCGACAAGATTCACCAGTGAGGCCAATGACAACTTAAGCACCGATTCCCCTACCGCCAGAAACTTATCTTTCAAGCTGGAAGTCAGGGTATCAATCATCGAGTAATCAATATAATCAGGGTAGTGATCAGGCAGCGAACCTACATAGTCATGAAATTTATTCAAGATGGCCGGAATATCACGCGCTAAATTGGCACACTGTTGCCATAGGTTTGGCACCAATACCAGCAAAGAAACCAACATGATACCGACAAAAGCAGACATCACTACCGCAACCGAAGCGGTACGTGGCAGCCCTATTTTGACCAAACGGGTTACCGGCCACTCAAGCAGATAAGCCAGCACCAGTGCCACGAGTAGCGGAGTAATCAAGCTACTGAAAAAATACAGCGTGCCAAATCCAAGCAGTAAAATCAGCGCCAAACTGACCGCCTGCGGATCAGAAAAACGCTGACGATACCAACGTAACAAAACATCCAACATGAACAACAAACTCCTTGTGAACGCTCATGCCCGCTCAATTTCAACGACAACGGCCTGAGATTCATGGTAATGAGACACGCGCCAACCGGCAGCCTGTACCACACGGGTAATATCGGTAAGCTCTGCAGATCCCGCAAGGTGAAACTGCATATAACGGGCATCAGGGTGAGTTCGCAGGGCCGCTTTCACCTGCAAAAGCAATAATGGGCAACGCAGAGCGCGTAAATCAATCTGAATCATTTCCATAACATCTTGCTGACAGTGTAAGATGTGGCGATATTGTAAAGGAGAGCACCCATCAGCAGAAGAACTTCCCGTGCTGATCTGGGTCTACTGTAAACCAAGGATTGTATAAGAGAAGATCATGATGCACCGATTATCTCGCTCAGTGATTGCCACACTTCTCACCACGGCTATATTTAACAGCAGTGTTATGCTGCCGTCAGCTTACGCCGCTCTACCACAAACACTGCCGGGGTTAAGTACTGATCAGGCCATCAGCCAAGATCTGCCTGATATCGGCACCGCAGGTGGTAGTGTACTGAGTATCAACCAAGAACTCGAACTTGGCGATTTCTATCTGCGCCAGATGCGCGGCAGTGCACCACTGATTTACGATCCGCTCCTGAACAGCTATCTAAGTAATCTTGGTGAGCGCTTGGTCAAACAAGCTGACTCCGTACGCACACCGTTTAACTTTCTGCTCATCCGTAACAACAACCTAAATGCGTTTGCCTTTTTTGGCGGCAATGTTGTTTTGCACTCCAGTTTGATTTTAACGGCTGATAATGAAAGTGAACTGGCCTCTGTCATGGCCCATGAGATCTCACATGTGACCCAACGCCATTTGGCGCGCGCGATGGAAGAGCAACAACGTTCCGCTCCGGTAACTTGGGCGGCGGCAATTGGCTCAATGCTGCTGGCGATGGCTAACCCGCAAATGGGCATGGCAGCCCTGAGCAGTACCCTTGCCGGCTCACAGCAAAACATGATCTCTTTTACGCAGGGCAATGAACAAGAAGCTGACCGTATCGGTATCGCCCTACTATCACGGGCAGGTTTTGACCCGCAAGGCTCACCCACTTTTCTCGAAAAACTGGCTGCACAGTACCGCTATGCCAGCAAACCGCCTGAAATTTTACTGACTCACCCCTTGCCGGAAAGCCGTCTGGCCGAAGCGCAAACCCGTGCTAGCAGTATGCCACAGCGCCATCCGGCGCTCTCACTTGATTTTCAACTGGCCAAAATTCGTCTTCTGGGTATGTACGGCAATGGTGATCGGGTACTGTCAAACGCCATGCTTGATCAACAACTCAAGCAAGGCAATGCACAGGAAAAGACAGCCGCACAGTATGGCAAGGCTCTACTCAGTTATCAGAACCGTAAATTCGATCAAGCCAGAAGCGCCCTGCAACCGTTACTCAGCCAGCAACCGAATAATCTGTGGTATATCGATCTGATGACCGATATTGATATCGAGCAAAAGCGCAGTGCCGATGCCGTCAGCCGTTTACAAAAAGCCCTGCAAGCCCAGCCGCACAGCGCCGTATTACAGCTTAATCTGGCCAATACGTACCTGAAAGCAGGCCGCAGTCAGGAAGCCGTTCGCTTGCTAGAACGCTACACCTTTGCCAACCCGACAGATATGAATGCGTGGGGCCTCTCTGCCGAAGTGTATGCCAGCTTAAATCAGCGAGATGCCGAACTGGCTGCCCGAGCAGAAAACAGTGCATTACAAGGCAATTTTGAAGAGGCGATTAGCCTGCTCTCATCGGCCAGTAAAATGGTGGCGCTCAACAGCCTCAAACAGGCACGCTATGATGCTCGTATAGATCAGTTACGCCAACTGCAAAGCCGCTACAGCAAGTTCAAATCATAAAACAGGAAGCCGTTGCCGCCGCTTAATGTGCGGCAACGGGTTGATAACAACAGGATGTTTGTATGTCGCACCGCACCCGCACTTCCTCACCACTGAACACTATCGCACCGAGCTCTATAACATCGGCGATTGCAGTAGTTCCCATGGCTGCCGATACTGCCCGCTTTTGGCAAGCATCTCGCCTATTTTGGCTTGGCTTATTTGCTTGGCAAATATTGTGGCATGCCCTGTTATCTCCTCATCCGCACGTTGCCCCGTGGGCGGTGACACTCGGCTGGAGTATTCCGCTGCTGTTTCCGTTAAAAGGCATTATGCAGGGAAAGGCGTACACACACGCATGGGCTAACTTCGTGCTGATGCTTTACTTTATTCATGCGCTGACGATTATCAGTATTGATGAGGGCGAACGGCTGTTTGGTATCATCGAGCTACTGTTAACCAGTGGCAGCTTCTGTTTTAATCTGCTGTTTGCCCGCAAGCGCGGTAAAGAGCAGGGCTTAAAATTAAAGAAAAAGCAGGGCTAACGCTACATACTGAGCATCAAATTCGGGGCAGAGGCATGAAAAAAACCTGTAACCCGAATAAGTTCGGGCAACATGCACAACTTCGGGCAGCATTACGCTATAAAGACAAGATCTCTTTGACGAAAGGAATGGTCAGCTTACGTTGTGCCACCATAGAGGCATGATCAAGCGTATCTAACGTATCAAATAACGTACGCATATCACGGCTCAACCGCTTAAGCAGAAAACGCCCGACATCTTCAGGCATCTCAAACCCACGCAATTTTGCCCGAGATTGCAATGCCTGTAGTTTGTCTTCATCGGCCAACGGAAATAGCTTGTAGATCTGCCCCCAATCTAAGCGCGAAGCCAGATCAGGTAATGTCAGCTGCAACTGACGAGGCGCTTGATCACCCGCGATCAGCAAACGCGTCTGCCCCTGCTCTCTGATCCGGTTATACAGATCAAAAATAGCTAACTCCCATTCAGGATCATCAGCGATCAGCTCAATATTATCGATACAAACCAGAGCCAGATGCTCCATACCTTCAAGCACATCAGGGCCAAAATAGGCACGTTTATCCAGAGGAACGTATCCTACCGCCTGATTTTGCTGCGATAGCTCGGCACACGCCGCGTGCAACAAATGGCTGCGCCCCGCGCCTTTACGTGCCCAAAAATAGAGGTATCCCCCACTTTCGGCACTGATCAGTGCTTGGATCGCATCCAGTAATTGCTGGTTTTTTCCCGGATAAAAACTAGAGAACGTTTCATCATCAGGAAGATTTATCGGTAACGACAACTGAGCCGGTGTATTCAGATCCACTCGAGTCCACTCTTAGCTAAGACTGTTGCCAAGTCTACCATGTTCACCGCAACGAGAGAACCAACCTAAAGATCTGTTACGATCCCCATTGATATTTTAGTACTTTTCCCTGCGTTGTGTTGCCAGAATCCATTTTAAATGAGCCGCTAGCCGCCAATTCACGCTCAGCATCGGTCAGTGCCCCTTTGAGTTGCACATGATATTCAACCTCACTGCCTGCAAGCCCAATCATCTGAACATCACCAAAGGCCTTAATCTGTGCCAACGCTTTGCCGGTATTAACCAGCTGATCCGGCGTAGTGATCCCCGCCACCACCACGGCATACTGATTTTCTGCCAGCGGCGTAGAGGGGTAATTCATACTCGGTAATATTGCCGAAGGGGTTGGCACTGATGGCGTGGTGGTTTTGGCCGTTCCCGCATAACCGCCAACCGTTGCAACATCAGGCACTGCCGCTATCGCATCTCCCTGAGGTGCAAATGCCGCTGCCGACGTATCACCCCCTACACTCGACCCATTTGCCCACTGCCCTTCTGAACCGGTAATAGCCACCATAGCTGGGGCAGACGCCGCAGCGGATAACGGAGCTGAAACAGGTACAGCAGCTATAGGTGTAGATACAGATGCTGCAGCGGTTCCCCCAGCAACACCGGTTTGCTCGGCAACCATGGCTGAAACCGTAGAGGCAGGGACAGGGATAGCCGAAGCTTGAGGTTGGGGTTGCGCTGAATCAACCGCATGAGCAGACGTAGTGCTGGTATCTGGCAGAACAGAAGAGTCTTGAGCAGCATAGGCCTGTGCCAGTGAACCTGACTTTACAACAGCAGGAGCAGCATCTGCGCCAAGCGCATCCCCTGATTTTTGCGCATAAATATCTGCAATTTGCTGGATCATCTCGGCAACGGTCTGATCAGGCGCGCCAGTGAGTGTGTGTGCCGGAGCTTCAGGCATCACCGTTAATAGCGTTTCAGGTTTGCCATCATAGAGTCGCCATGTCAGTGAATCGGTATTTAGTGTTGCCACCAGAACCGCATCAGGCTGATAACGCTCGCTGCCCTGCGCAATTGGCTTGATAAAATTCCCCTGCACATCAGAAGGCGTTACCGCCATATTGTCGTCAAGATCACCCAGCGGCAGTAATACTGAAATGCCACGCGCCATCGCCGCCACGCGGATCTGCTCACGGGCTGCCGAGTACTCCTGATCTTGCATGATCCGCTGTGCCGCATTACCGTTGCCGGATTGATTATCCACCAACCACAACATCAACGTTGGCCGGTTACTGCTCCAATGTGGCAGCGCCAGCTCATGTGCAAGCTGCTGTATACCACCTTGATCAAAACTGATATCAACCGTACGCGCCCCGTTCTCATTCCTAATATTACTTTGGCTGATATAACGTTGCACCTGTTGCTGCGCCGTTCTCAAGGCCGGCGTTGCCGGAAGTGTGCGCAATCCACTGAAACGAATGAGCATATCGTCTAATGCCTGAACACGTTCGGCATCAGAGATTTGATCACTGCTGACCGGTATACGCACCTGATAAAAATCCCCCATTTCGGCAGCCTGAGCACCCACCGTGAACAGCAGTAACCCGCCGGCTAAAAGATTTCTGATCTGCATACCTGTCGACCTCATTGATAACAGCAAAAACGAATATAAAAATACCCAAAACAGAGTCACAGCCTAGCGCAATCGGGCACGAACATCATCTGTCTTTGTTACGCCATAAAAAGAAAAGTATTAAATAATAGGGAAAGAAAAAAATAAAAGACAAAAAATAAAGGCAAGAATATAAAAAC
>CAMTGL010000087.1 GCA_947071955.1 uncultured Plesiomonas sp. | reverse complement strand
AGTGAAACGTTCAGCAGGTCTAACCCGCGTGAGGCAACATCTGTGGTGATCAGCATTTTGTAACCGCCGCGACTGAAATCATCCAGGCTCTTGTTACGTGCGCTTTGACTATGCTCACCGCTTAAGCCCACGGCTTTACTGCCTTGAAGGTTAAGACGCTCTGCCAGCCGTTCGGTGTCGGCGCGTGTTGCGGTAAAGACGATCACTTGCTGATAGGCTTCGTGCTGTAAAATATGATCAAGCAGGGCTTGCTTGTGATCCAGATGATCGACCAGATAAAAATGCTGGCTGATATCGGCGTGTTGAGCCATCGCATCGCCTACGGCAATACGGCGCGGATTTTTCAATGCGGCAAAAGCCAACACTTCAACTTCAGGTGTAATGGTGGCTGAGAACATCATGGTTTGACGCAGGCGGTGATCAGCAGATTCATTGATGGTTTTGAGCTCTGCGGCAAAACCCAAATCAAGCATGCGATCGGCTTCATCCATGATCAGCATTTCAACACCGTTCAGGTAGATGCTGCGCTCTTTCAGGTGATTGGCTAAACGGCCCGGTGTGGCAATAATGATCTGTGGATGTTTACGCAGTGCGTGAATTTGATCATTAAAGTTCTCACCACCGAGTAACAGTGCTGCTTCCATCTGCTTTCCAGCCAGCAAGAAACGCAATTGTGCGTAAACTTGGCGGGCGAGTTCACGAGTAGGGGCGAGGATCACGGCCCGTGGATCGCGTTTTTGACGTGCTCGCTCGCGCAGCAGGCGCTGCATCATCGGCAGCAAAAATGCCATAGTTTTGCCTGATCCGGTTTTGGATGAGGCAATAATATCGCGTCCGGTAATCGCAGCAGGAATACACATCTGCTGGATCTCGGTGGCCGAAGCATACCCGAGGTTATTGATGGTGTTGATTAACCGTGAGTCGAGAGAAAGCTCGTCAAAACGCAAAGTAATACTCCGTGGTATCGTAATTTAGCAAGAATAAAGTGATGTCAGTTTAGCCGTTACAGGCCAGAGGTAAGGAGAAGGCTTTACACAGCGCTTCTACAAACTGCGGGTCTTGGCAGATTGTTTTCCCTGGGCTGTCAGAGAGTTTTGCAACGGGCTTTCCGTTACACTCTGTTAGCTTGATAACAATGTTCAGTGGCTCTACGCCTGGAATATCACAGGTCAGGCGTGTGCCTATCCCAAATGTGATATTGATTCGATGATGGAAATGGCGATAGAGCGCGAGTGCTTTGTTCAGATCAAGATTATCTGAAAACACCAGTGTTTTAGTCTGTGGATCTAACCCCAGAGCCTGATAGTGTGCGATTGCTTTCTCACCCCACTCTACGGCATCGCCGGAGTCGTGGCGCAACCCTTGGTAGCTGGTGGCAAAGTGGTGGTTAAAGTCGCGCAAAAAGGCATCCATGGTAATGCAGTCGGTCAGTGCAATGCCGAGTGAGTCTGGGTAAATATCCAGCCATGCTTGCAGTGCGGCCTGCTGGCTTTTCGCCAGTGTAGGGGTCAGTTGTTGGTGCGCCTGAAACCACTCATGAGCCTGTGTACCTACCGGTGTCAGGCCGAGTGTACGGGCCAGATGGTAGTTACTGGTGCCGCAAAATCCGGCAAACTCGGCTTTTAGGGTTTTCACTACGGCATGCTGCACATCGGCAGAAAAACGGCGGCGCGTGCCAAAATCAACCAATCGGAATTGATCCATATTCAGATCAGTGGCATGGGCTGAAAACTGGGCTAATTTTTGCCGCAAGTGGCTGATGGCGTGCGCGGTAGTAACATGCGGATAGCGGTGGCGCTGACTGATTTCACTGATCAAGGCCAGTAACGGCACTTCCCACATGATAACTTCATGCCATGGCCCTTCAATACGCAGAGCAAGTTGCCCCTGTTCTACACTGACGTGCACCTGTTCTGGCTTGTAACGGTATGTTTTTAGCCAGTTGAGATAGTCAGCTTTGAAAAAAGGTAAACCTGACAGGTAATTAAATTCGTCATCGCTGAGCGTTAAGTTTGCCATCAGTGCAATTTGCGCACGAATTTCATGCGCATAACGGCTTAATGCATGCGCTCCGCGGCAGCGGAATTCAGCCACTACACGCGTCTGCGGATAGAGAAAATAGACCGCCTGCTGCATATGCAATTTATAGGCATCGGTGTCGAGCAGTGACGACAAAATCGGCGTGATTACGGATTGAGTCATAATTACCGTACAATATCCTTGATTAACACTGGCTATGGGCCACTATCAATAATTATACCCCAGAACAGGGTGACATCCGTCAAGTTTATTGCGCTCTGGCCAGAGAAATAAACTTAATACTGAATATATTGCAGATTTTTATGGTGTTACATCGTGGATTATTGCTGAGTTATCGCCATATTTATAGTAGGGATTTGGTGATGATAACGGTGAGTGTTATGGCTCTGTTCAGCGGGGCTGCTTTGCATCCCTAAAATTCAATTTATCTTTTTACTCTTTGTTTATTGAAGATTATTTATGAAAAGCGCTATGTTTAAACATTGAGTTTACGTACTGGTATAAGTGTAACTACGAGGGAATGAACAATAATGACACAGCAACCTCAGGCAAAATATCGCCATGATTATCAGGCACCTGATTATACGATTACACAAGTTGAGTTAGCGTTTGATTTGGCCGCAGATAATACGTGTGTAACAGCAACGAGTGATGTGTTACGCCAAGGGGAACATGCGCGGCCATTAGTGCTGGCTGGTGAAGGTTTGACGCTAGTTTCTGTGGCTGTAGATGGCCAGCCTTGGCCGCATTATCAGCAATCGGCTCATGCTCTGACGTTGAGTCAGTTGCCGGAGCATTTTACGCTGACGGTAGTCACAACCTTTAGCCCTGCGAACAATACTGCACTGTCTGGTTTGTATCAGTCGGGTGAGGCGTTGTGTACGCAGTGTGAGGCGGAGGGGTTCCGGCGGATCACCTATTTCCTTGACCGACCGGATGTATTGGCGCGTTACCGCACCAAAATTACGGCAGATAAGGGGCGTTACCCGTTCTTGCTCTCTAACGGAAACCGGATTGCGCACGGTGATTTACCAGATGGTAAACACTGGATGCAGTGGGAAGACCCGTTCCCTAAACCATCCTATTTATTTGCGCTGGTGGCCGGCGATTTTGATGTGCTGCGTGATACGTTTGTAACGCGTTCTGGCCGTGATGTGGCACTGGAGTTGTATGTTGATCGGGGTAATTTAGACCGCGCGGATTGGGCAATGGCTTCATTAAAGCAGTCTATGGCGTGGGATGAGGCGCGTTTTGGTCTAGAGTACGATCTGGATATTTATATGATCGTAGCGGTTGATTTCTTCAATATGGGGGCGATGGAGAATAAAGGGCTGAATGTCTTTAACTCTAAGTTTGTATTGGCGAAAGCGGAAACAGCAACCGATGCTGATTACCTCGATATTGAGCGGGTGATTGGGCATGAGTATTTCCACAACTGGACGGGGAATCGGGTTACGTGCCGTGACTGGTTCCAGTTGAGTTTGAAAGAGGGGCTGACAGTATTCCGTGATCAGGAGTTTAGTTCTGATCTTGGCTCGCGTGCGGTAAACCGAATTAATAACGTGCGTGTGGTACGTGGCGCACAGTTTGCTGAAGATGCTAGCCCGATGGCGCATCCTATCCGCCCTGATAAAGTGATTGAGATGAATAACTTCTACACGGTGACTGTGTATGAGAAGGGCTCAGAAGTTATTCGGATGATGCACACTTTGTTGGGGGAGGCGGCGTTTCAGGCAGGTATGCGTTTGTACTTTGAGCGTCATGATGGCAGTGCGGCAACCTGTGATGATTTTATTGATGCAATGCAGCAGGCTTCCGGTGTGGATTTAACGCAGTTCCGCCGTTGGTACAGTCAGGCGGGTACGCCACAACTGACGGTGCATGATGAGTATGATGCGGCAACGCAGGTGTATACGCTGCATGTGAGCCAGATGACACCGCCAACGCCAGAGCAGGCTGAGAAGCTGCCGTTACATATTCCGCTGAATATTGAGCTGTATTCGCCGCAAGGTGCGGTGATCCCGCTGATGCTAGATGGCAAGCCGGTCGGTAATGTGCTGAATGTTACTGAGGCCACACAAACGTTCCGTTTTGAGCAGGTTGTGGAACAACCGGTGATTTCACTTTTGCGCGAGTTTTCTGCGCCGGTGAAGCTGGATTATCCGTATACCGATGCGCAGTTAACGTTTCTGATGCGCTATGCCAGCAATGATTTTGCACGCTGGGATGCGGCGCAAATGCTGATTGGTAAATATGTTCGTCTGAATGTGGCGAATGTTGCTCAGGGTGCGGAGTTAATTTTCCCACTGGCGGCGATTGATGCTTTCCGAGCAATTTTGCTCGATGACTCACTTGATCCTGCGCTGGCTGCACTGATATTGACGCTACCTAAAGAGACTGAACTGGCCGAACTGTTTGATACGATTGATCCGGATGCAATTCGTACGGTGCGCGAATTTATTCGTGAGGAGCTGGTGCTAGAGTTGGCTGACGAGCTGCGTGCGGTGTATCAAGCTCATCAGTTGGCTGAATATCGGGTTGAGCATGGCGATATTGCTCGTCGTTCTTTACGTAATACGTGTCTAAGCTATCTGGCTTTTGCTGAAGGAGCAGATGCGCGTGTTCGCAAGCAGTATGAAACGGCCAATAACATGACTGATGCGTTGGCGGCATTGTCGGCGGCGGTTAGTGCAGAGTTGCCGTGTTGTGATGCGTTAATGACGCATTTTGCTGATAAATGGCAGCACGATGGTTTGGTGATGGATAAGTGGTTTATGTTGCAGGCAACCAGCCCTGCAGCCAATGTGTTGGCCACTGTGCGTACAGTTATGCAGCATCCGGCCTTTAGCCTGGCAAACCCGAACCGTACTCGTTCATTGATTGGTGCATTTGCTTCGGCAAATCCGGCTGCTTTTCATGCCAAAGATGGGGCGGGTTATCAGTTCTTAGGGGATATTCTGGCTGAACTGAATAGCCGTAACCCACAGGTCGCGTCGCGTCTGATTGAGCCGCTGATCCGGTTAGGGCGTTATGATGCTGATCGTCAGGCGTTGATGCGTGCACAATTGGTGAAGTTGCAAGGGCTTGATAATCTGGCCAGCGATCTGTTTGAAAAAATCAGTAAGTCATTGGCATAGCTGATAATACGAGCCAATTGACGCTAGGGTTATTGCATGTAGAGTGAGTGTATCTGGCGGGGCAACCCGCCATTTTTTGTACAAAATAGCGGTTAACATTTTTTATGATCTTCCATTTCACCCTTAATATGGATTACCACACATTTTTGCATCACTACAGTGGCACGGCTCGGCAGATTTTAGTGATGTCAGAGCAGGGCAAACGGCTGAGTCTTCCTGCTGCACGTTTCCGTAGTTTTTTGCTGCACAATGGTATTGTTGGCCGATTTTATATTGAGCTTGATCCACAAAACCGAATTATTGCATTACAACGGTGCTGAAAAGGTGCTGAGGCTCTGAAAATCCGTTAAAAATTCATGACAATGCCCGTATGTTTGGCCATAATGCCAATCCGGTTTCTAACCGGGGCATTCAGCGCGTTTTTTATTGATGATTGCACAGTTTCCGGTGTCGAAATGCCAGTAAACTGCACGATCATAACCCTCTTTTATGATCACTCTTGATGGGCATTTTGCACTACGTTGTTGCTGTGAACGCAGAGTAGACAGCGTCATTATCAGGAGAGGTATCATGTTCTATCGCCTAGCAAGGCAAGCGATTTTTCAATTTGAGCCAGAACGTGCTCATGATCTGACCATTCACAATCTTCAGTTGTTGAGCGGTACTCCTCTTGAATATCTGATCCGGCAAAATATTCCGAACAAATCGGTCAGTTGCATGGGGTTAAGCTTTAAAAATCCGGTCGGATTGGCTGCAGGGCTTGATAAAAATGCCGATTGTCTGGATGCATTGGGTGCCATGGGGTTTGGTTTTATTGAAGTGGGCACGGTGACACCTAAACCGCAACTGGGAAATGATAAACCCCGTTTATTCCGAATATTGGAAGCGGACGGTATTATTAACCGTATGGGTTTTAATAATCGTGGTGTTGATTATTTAGTCGAAAATGTAAAAAAAGCAAAATACGATGGCATTATCGGTATTAATATCGGTAAAAATAAAGATACGCCGTTAGAAAAAGGCAAAGATGATTATCTGATTTGTATGGATAAAGTGTATCCGTATGCCGGATATATTGCCGTTAATATCTCTTCACCGAATACCCCCGGTTTACGCAGTTTACAGTACGGTGAGGCGCTGGATGATTTATTGCAATCAATAAAACAGCGCCAGCATGAGCTTCATCAATTACATGGCCGCTATGTTCCGGTTGCCGTAAAAATTGCGCCTGATTTAACCGATGAAGAGCTAATTCAAGTTGCCGATAGTCTGGTCAGATACCAGCTTGATGGTGTGATTGCGACCAATACGACGCTTGATCGCTCATTAGTTCAGGGCTACAAACACAGCAATGAAGCGGGGGGATTAAGTGGTCGCCCATTGCAGCACCGTAGCACAGAAGTTATCCGTAAACTTGCCATTGAACTGAAAGGTCGGGTTCCGATTATTGGTGTCGGCGGTATTGATACGGCAATTGCTGCACGTGAAAAAATGGCGGCTGGCGCTTCACTTGTGCAAATTTATTCAGGCTTTATTTATCAAGGGCCACGATTAATTAAAGATATTGTGTCGCATATCTGATAATTAAACCTGAAAACAGCAGGCAGGGGTTTGCAATAACCTCTGTCTGGTTTACATTAACAGGGTTTACATTGATTAATAAATCATCTGATTTTATTTTTTATTGCGCGTAATTTGTTTATGCGTCTTTCGCTTTTACTTAGGTAGTCCCATGAATATCAAGCCGGATGATCGCTGGAAGTGGTACGTTGACTCCGAACTTGATCGGTTGATGCTTGATCTCGCCAATGGCATGATTTTTCGATCGCGTCTGGCCAGTCGGGTATTAACTCCCGATGTTTTTGCCGGTGTGAAGTTTCATGTCGACGATATTGCACAATACTATGACTATATGGATGGTTTGCAGGCCAGTGGCCTGATAGCCGAGCAGAAAAGTGAACTGGTTTTAAACGCGATTGCTGCACGGCACTTTTTAAAGCCTGTCATGCCTAAAAGTTGGTATTTTGAACGTACCAGCCATGCCTATAGCCCAGAAACGGGTGAATTGGTGAATGCCTCTCTGGTCGATTCAGCCGAAAAAGTACGATTATTTGTGGTGGAAAATAGCGGAACAGCCAGTTTGTGTTTGTTTGCCCAGCATCAACAACTCTCATCCGGTAAATTGGTGGGGTTAGGTGATCCAATAAAGGTGATGAATGATCGTCTTTCACCACCGGCGACACTCTCTTATTCACAATATGCGCATGTCAGCTGATTTTTTGTGATGCCAACCGGTTTTGTCTGCAACGAAACGTCATTCATACCTTAAAAGATTGACCCAGATCTTGATTGCTCAGTAAACACCCTCCTATACTTCGTTTCTTCTTTTCATCCCCGAAATTTATGCCAGAGGTTATGTATGAGTACATTAATGGCTATTGCATTAACTACCGGCCTGTTGTCGGGTCTTTGGGCATGGGTAGCGATAAGTGCCGGTTTGATAGGCTGGGCTGGTTTTCTTGGTTGTACAACCTATTTTGCCTCACCCGAAGAGGGGATAAAGGGCGTTCTACTCAGTGCAATCACCAATACCAGTGGCGTATTTTGGGGCATGATGATTATCAACAGCAGTGCGATTAGCCCACATATTGAAATAGTCGGTTATGTTTTGACTGCGATAGTCTCCTTCTTTATGTGTATTCAAGCCAAACAGCGTTGGCTTGGTTTTATTCCGGGCACCTTTATTGGATGTTGTGCCACTTTTGCATCCGGTGGTCATTGGCAATTAGTGTTACCTTCACTCTTGGTTGGCATTGCATTTGGTTATGCGATGAAAGCCAGTGGTTTATGGTTACAGCAACGTTTACAGCCTCGTACGGTCATGAATTCTCAATATAAAGGATAAAATATCAGTAAATTGTGGCCGCATTTGGGTTTTATGTTTGTTTTTTAAGCGAACGGAATTTAAGTGATAGAAAATGCTTGTGCTAAAAAGATAATTCCCTATAATTCGCTCCCTGTCGGCAAGGAACGAAACACGCAAGTGAATCATGACTAAACCGATATGCTCTTTAAAAAATTAATCAGACAATCTGTGTGGGCACTCGTTGAAGACGCTG
>CAMTGL010000086.1 GCA_947071955.1 uncultured Plesiomonas sp. | reverse complement strand
ATAAATAAGCTATTAACCAATTGAAAATAAAAGACTTTTTATTCGCTTTTCAGAATTTGTTTAAGCGACTCAATTACCTTTTCATGATTAATAGAATTCACACTGATATTTTTTGTTTTTTCTGAGAAAACAACTAAAGATTTACTATTATTCGGATGCCACTCAGAAAAATTATCATCGCCCACTTGTGTATCTGGATTATATAATCCAACTGTTGGAATACCTAATCCCGTTGCAATATGTATAGTTGCAGTATCTACCGAAATCAATCCGGTACAGCGCCGGATTTGAGCGATCATTCCCCCTATAGATGGAGAGTCAGGTGAGATGAGTACGCGATCTGGCGTACTCAGCTGTAAAACAATATCTTTTATTGTTGATTCCATATCTGGAGGATAGAGCAAGCACACCGAAGTCTCTGAGGATTCAAGAATTAAATTAGTAATGCTGATAATATTGCTTGGATTTAATCGTCTTGCACCACCGCTGCCATACGGATTAAAACAGATAATCGGCAGTGTATCATTGGGCCACCAGCGATTAACTTTTTGCTCATCATCATTAATACAAGGTACTACATATTGCTTATTTGGTGACTTAATCCCCATTTGCTTAGTAATTAACTCAAATTTATCTGCAAAGTGCATCCCTTTACTTTTTTCACCTAGTTTAATATTCACACAATCCAGTTCATCATCCATCCCAACAATAAATCGGATAGACATTTTCCGGATAAAATAGATATCTTTCATTTTCATTGTTTTACTTAAATGAATTAAGTAATCAACTGGCCCAATAGCTTTTGCAAGTTTAGCCAACTGTGTATAGCTTGCTCTTTTAGGTATTTCATACACGGTGTCTGCAAAAAAATGCTGGCGAAATAGCGGCGCCATTTGTGGGGTAGTAATAACGCAAATGTTCATTTCAGGATAATGTATTTTGACCTCACGAATAAACCATGAAGAAACAATTGCATCACCTAACTTTGCATCCCAACGGACTAAAACCAGTTTATTACGTACAACACCATCATCTATTTTATGCTGATCAAACAATAGCTTTCCTAATGTTCGTCTGATCTGATCACGACCCTGCTGAATCGATGATTTTAACGATGTCAGTTTTTCTTTCAGCATAAAAATAGATCCCTACCTGTATATGGCAGCTGATAGTGTTGAATAGGCTTAATGTATCATACCAAATTATGTAATAAGCCTGTACCATAAAGTCAGCGTTCAACATCCGCTATACTCTGCGGTACGACTTACTTATCCGAATAAGAGATACACGTTACTCATGAACATTCTCATCATCGGTCCCTCTTGGATCGGCGACATGGTCATGTCGCAAAGTCTTTATCGCACGCTAAAAACAGTACACCCTGATGCAAACATTGATGTTTTAGCACCACAATGGTGTCAGCCACTCTTACAACGAATGCCCGAAATCAGACAAGCGTTGATTATGCCATTGGGCCATGGTCAGTTTGATATCAAAACCCGTTGGGATCTGGGCCGCACACTGAAACATCAGTATGATCAGGCTATTGTATTGCCAAACTCCGCAAAATCGGCTCTGATCCCTCTTTTTGCTGGGATCGCTCAGCGTCGAGGCTGGAAAGGTGAAATGCGCTATGGGCTGCTAAATGACTTACGAAAGGGAATGAAGCAGTTGCCGTTTATGGTGCAGCGCTACGCAGCATTAGCCTACCCTGTAGGCGATCAGCGCATTCAAGCTAGCATTGACTCGTTACTATGGCCACAGCTGCTCTCAACTCCAGAGCAAAAAGCCATAGCCATTGCACGTTTACAATTGAGTACCCATGCACCGATTATTGGCTTATGTCCTGGCGCTGAATTTGGCCCCGCAAAACGCTGGCCAACGGAACATTATGCGCATGTTGCCCAAACCTGTATTGCCGAAGGTAAGCAAATATGGATCTTTGGCTCAGCCAAAGATCTCGATATTGCAAATGCTATTCGCAATCAGTTATCCACAGACGAAAAGCTACAATGTATTATTTTGTGTGGTTTAACATCACTGACCGAAGCCATTGATTTACTTGCCAGTTGCCAAGCAATTATCACCAATGATACCGGCTTAATGCATGTAGCCGCTGCTGTTAACACTCCGATTGTTGCCCTTTATGGTTCAAGCTCACCACGCTACACGCCTCCACTTGCCCAGCACGTGAAAACCCTACATACCGATATTGAGTGCCGGCCTTGCTTTAAAAAAACATGCCGTTACAACCACTTGCGCTGTCTGACAGAGCTAGAGCCACAAACAGTGTTGGATGCACTGCGTACGCTTATTACGCATCCAATGCAGGCATAAATACACGCTGCTCATCAATGAATATCGCTAGCTGACTGCATACAAACTCTGGAGTCAGCTCACGAAATAAAGCCTGCTCCTGATCCCCTCGCTGGCTTTGCTCAGCGAGCCGCTTTTGCCATGCCAGTGTAGAGAGGTCATTTCCCTGCCATTGCAGTGCATCTTTTACATCTATGGCTCGAAAACGCGGATGATTTAACGGGCAACCAATACGCTTGTCACCCGAAGGGGCGGTAATGGCCAATGAGGGAATATTCAATGCCTGTGAAATATGCCGTGGTCCGGTATCATTCCCGACAAAAAGATGCATTTGACTCATCAAAGCAGCGAGATCTCGAATGGAGCTTGTTGGGATCTGATCGAAGACATCAGCCCGTAATGGTTCAGGCAATAACTGACGAACTTGACGGTTATGATCTTCTTCGCCGGGACCGCAATAGATCAATATTTGCGCACGGTAAGTAGTAATGAGCCACTTCGCGACGGCAGCAAAATAATCAACCGGCCAACATTTGTAAGCCCCTTTAGAGTTAACGCCCAACACAACTCTTGGCCTCTCATAACTAAACCCAGCTGCCAGCAAACGTGTATGAGCCTCTTGTTGTTCAGCATCAGTCAGCCATAAATGGTAAGACCTATCCTCAACAGGTAACTGTAACGGTTTTAACAACGCAAACCGGTCATCAACCATATTACTGTTACCTTGATCCTCAGTATCGGTACGAAACCGCACTACACGGTTATGCAGCAAACGCCACGGAAGTGAATCAAAGCCAATGCGAATATTCGCGGAAGAAAAAAGACATGTTAATAGCCCTATATTTTGCCCTTGGCTATTAATGACCACATCGTAACCAGTGCGACGAATCTTTATAAGCAACTCGCGCATGTAACGCCACTCTTTACGGCGCGCTCGCTCTATTTTAATAAGGTGATCGATAAACGGGTTACATTCGGCTACGGGAGCACAGTAATCCATCACTAAATAATCTACTTGAGCCTGTGGATAGTTCTTTTTCAGGGTATTACACAATGCGGTAGAGACCAGCACATCGCCAATTTCTTTGGTTTGCACTACCAAAAATTTCATGCATTCCTCTGCAGTCAAATACGCCATGACAAAATATGCTGATGGCATTAAGGAAGGTTATACTGTGGGCGAATTTAAATGATAACGAATTGAAGGGCAACGTATGTTGTACCGTACTCTCTACACTCTGTTGCTGATTATGTTCTTTCCTGTGATTGCCATCATGCTTTATCGCCCTCAGCCGGGTAAAGCTCACTTCGGTAAACGCTGGAAAGAGCACTTTGGTTTTACACCACCTCTTGCCGACACTGCATCAGCACCCATTTGGCTACATGCAGTCTCTGTCGGTGAAGTGCTTGCCAGCATTCCGTTGATTGAAAAATTAAAAGCAGCACATCCCACTATCCCGATTGTACTCACCACGACTACACGTACGGGCGCAGAACAGGCTGAAAAACTCGGTGATAAGGTACATCACCGCTATATGCCGCTAGATTATCCGTGGACAATCCAACGATTTATACGTCAACTCAATCCCCAACTATTGCTGATTATGGAAACCGAGTTGTGGCCAAATACGTTGTATGCAGCAAAAAAAGCCAATATTCCGGTATTGATCCTCAATGCACGCCTTTCTGAGCGCTCTTGTCGGCGTTACGGTCGTATCTCGAGCCTATTTAATATACTGAGTTCACCGATATCGCAATTCATCTGTCAGTCTCAAGACGATGCTGCACGTTTTATCCGCCTCGGGGTTGCCACAGATAAGTTGAGCGTAAGCGGGTCAGTCAAGTTTGATTTGACCCTGCCGGAAAATATCACGCCAAACGCCGCCTTATTACGGGCTGAGTTTCCAAAAAATGCACTGATTTGGATAGCAGCCAGTACCCACAAAGGGGAGGATGAACAAGTATTAGATGCCTTTACACGTATACGCCAAACCATACCAGAAAGCCGTTTAATTCTGGTTCCCCGACATCCTCAACGTTTTGACGATGTTGCAGCACTCTGCCAACAGCGTGGGTGGCTGATTAGCCGCCGTAGCATGCAAGCATCGCCCGACTCTGCAGATATCTATCTGGGAGATACCATGGGAGAGCTGCTGATGCTGCTTGCTGTTGCACAAATTGCCTTTATTGGCGGTAGCTTAGTACCCGTTGGTGGGCACAATCTACTCGAACCGGCAGCGGTAGGTATTCCTAGTATCATTGGGCCGCACTACTTCAACTTTACCGATATTACCCAGCGCCTGTTAGCCTGTGGCGCAACGCAGATTTGCCAAGACTCAGAGAGTCTTGCTACAGCAGTTATTCAGGCATTGCAACAACCAACATTGTGCCAACAACAGGGGCAAGCCGGTCAAAATCTGGTTAGAGTAAACCGGGGGGCGGTCAACAACATACTAAACACTGTCGAGCGTTACCTACAGTGAGGCCTTGAAAGATTAGCGTGGTAAAACGCTACCGTAAAATACCAAACTAAACAGACATGGCTTTATTCTCAAGGTTATTATCTGAATCTTCATAACCTAACAAAAGTAGCTGCCAATCGGCTTCACTCCAGCAGATTTGGCAACGCCGAACCTCTTTATATAGTGAACGCAGTAATCGCTCTAAATTACTGCGTTTCCACTCATCACCAGAGCGCTGCTGGCACTTATCAAAATCAATTAACCAAGCTTGCTGCTCGGCATCTAGCAAAATATTATGGGCGTTCAGATCTGTATGACAAACCCCAGCATCGTGCATTTTCCGGATAACCGCTCCCACTCGCAACCACACCTCTGCGGGCAGTGATGCCTTCTTTAGCTCAGCCACCATATCGTGTGAGCCGGCAATTTTCTCAACCAAAATATCGGCACGATAAAACAACCCGCAGCGCTGAACTCGCGCAGCAACAGGGCGCGGAACGGGAACACCTTGTTGGCGTAGAAACTGCAATAAATGAAACTCCGCAACACTGCGCGTATTTGCCAAACCGCTAAACCAATAGCGATCTTTTACCCATTTACCCCATAATCCACCGCGATAATAGTGTCTAAGCACCATATCCATGTGCTGGCCAGCCACAAACCATGAGATCCCTCTTCCTTTTGCATAGCCTTGCACTTTACCCTCTTGCTGCCAATATTCAGGATCACAGCAGGTTAACGGCGGTTCAGCCAACCACTGCTCATCAAAAAGAAGGTATTGTTGTTCCTGTTTAAGCTCGGCCATAAAATTCCTGTGACACTCTATTTCTTCACTGTAGACACCACTCACAGACGATATTTTACGCTATCTGCGGTTGTCGAGATAAATGGTTGCCGCGATAATAAGTGATTCATGATGAAATGAGAATGAAAGCCTATGTTTGGCCAGTCATCCGCTACACTGCCTTTTACTTCGCCGCCCCGCTCTTTGTGTATTTTACGTTTGTCTGCCATTGGCGATGTCTGCAATGCCATTGCAACGGTGCAAGCACTACAACGCCAGTGGCCAGAAACCAAGATCACCTGGATTGTAGGTAAAGCTGAAGCAGGGCTGTTGCAGGCCATTAGCGGTGTAGAAATACTGGTATTGGATAAAAAACAGG
This sequence comes from uncultured Plesiomonas sp., assembly GCA_947071955.1. Classification (GTDB taxonomy): domain Bacteria; phylum Pseudomonadota; class Gammaproteobacteria; order Enterobacterales; family CAMTGL01; genus Plesiomonas. The sequence goes on along the minus strand of CAMTGL010000086.1, from coordinate 2,386 downwards.
GCTGGCGTGGCTACCGTGCTCTCTACCGAGCTCTGCACGGGCGAAATTTTGATGCCTTACTGCACATGCAAACCGCATTACGGGCCAGTATTGCCAGCCTTCTGGTGAAGACACCACTGCGTTTAGGGTTTGATGCCATTCGCAGTGCCGACAAACAACACTGGTTTATCAACAACACGGTGCGTTCACCCGATTCTCCCCATGTTCTTGATGGATTTATGCAGTTTGCCGGTACATTGGGCATCACCAACCTAACACCGCACTGGCAGTTCACGCTATCACCTGCCGATATTCAATGGGCAACAGCACAAAAAACATCATCCCCATTGCTGGTTATTGCCCCTGCAAGCAGCAAAATATATAAAAACTGGACAATATCAGGATACACCGCGCTGGCACAACATGCCCTACAACAGGGTTTTTCCGTTATCCTTGCAGGCGGACCGGGCAGTATAGATATTCAACTGGCCAACGCGATTGAACAAGCCATGCCCGCAAACAGCGTGCATAACTTAACGGGGAAAACAACACTGCTGCAGATGCTTGCGCTGTTACAACAGGCCGATATCGTCTGCTCACCTGACAGCGGCCCGGCGCATATGGCCGCCGCTATCGGCACGCCAGTGCTCGGGTTATATGCACACCACAACCCAGCCAGAACCGGCCCCTATGGTTGGCAACATGAAGTGGTTAGCCACTATGCCACAGACATCACGCAACAAACCGGTAAAGCTCTGCATGAATTAGCGTGGCGAACACGGTTAAAAGATCCTGATGCCATGACGCGGTTATCCGCCGAACACGTTATTACTGCCTTTGACCATATGGTCAGCACATACCTTCTATCGAGAAATACATAATGAGCCAGCATGCAACACTGAGTATTATTTTGATTGTGAAAAATGAAGCTGAAAACTTACAGCTTTGTTTGGAAAGTGTACGCGAATTGGCTGATGAAATTATTGTACTCGACAGCGGAAGCCAAGACGGTACTGAGGATGTAGCGCGCCACTTTACCGATAAATTTTATATCAATACCCCGTGGCCAGGATTTGGTCGCCAGCGGCAAATTGCTCAGGCACATGCCACCTGTGACTATGTTTTGTGGTTAGATGCCGATGAGCGCATGACACCGGAACTGCAAGCCAGTATTCAACATGTACTGCAACAACCGATTGCCGAGAATACGTTGTATAAAATTTCGCGTCTTAGCTGGGTGTTTGGGCGCTTTATCCGCCACTGTGGTTGGTATCCTGATCATGTTGTTCGGTTCTACCCGCGCACATTAACCACTTACAATGATGCTTTAGTACACGAAAAAGTCATGCTGCCAACTGATGCAAAAACAGTCACTTTATCCGGTGATTTACTGCATTACACCTACCGAGACCTTGAACACTATTTGGTTAAATCTGCCGGTTATGCAAGCGCTTGGTCAGAGCAACGTCTGCGCGCAGGTAAGCAGGCCAGTATTACCTCTGGTCTGCTACACGGTGTAGGCTGTTTCTTGAAGATGTATCTTTTAAAAGCTGGTTTTCTAGATGGAAAACAGGGTCTGTTGCTCTCACTGCTTTCTGCGCACTCCACATTTGTAAAATACGCAGATTTATGGATTAAAACCCAAGCGAATTCATCCAAGTAATGGTTTTTTGAGCCGCATTACGGGTATCAATCAGCTGCATATTATCTTGTGATGCCTCACCTTCTGGCGGGGAGAAAGCTAAATGCCGTCCGCCAGTATTGAGGGTTTGCCAACGTAATGGCGTTGCAGAACGGCGGCTGGGAAAAAAGCCCACCGTCGGCACATCCAGCGCCCCGGCAATGTGCAGCGGGCCGGTAGAACCGGCAACAAACAAGTCAGCACAAGCCAATATATGCACAAACTGTTGTAAATCGGCATCACTGTCGAGCAACACGACATCACCACCTTCACGCATAATCAGCTGCTCAAGCTCATCGGCAATATCGCGCTCAGTTGGACCGGCAGTCAGTATCCATTGAATTTTATGTGCATTTTGCACTTCAAAGGCAAAGTCGGCATATTGTTGCAAACTTAAATTACGGGCAGATCCGCCACTTCCTGCATGAATAAAACCCCATTTTAACGCTGGATTCAGGCCAAAATGCTGAATTAATTGTTCACGCTGTTTGCTGACTTCCGCTGAAGATAAACGCAAATAAGGCGCGCTCGGTTCACTAATTTCCCGCTGCTGCGAACGTAAGAAATAACGGATAATATCCAAATTATAAGCATATTCAGGTTTTTCAGAGCGTGATCGGCGCTGACGGACACGGTGATTAAAAAATATCTGCGCCCATTTTGTCGCCGGAGCTAAACGGTAGGGAATACCGGCGCGCCACAGCATCCATGCAATACGGCTGGTTG
>CAMTGL010000085.1 GCA_947071955.1 uncultured Plesiomonas sp. | reverse complement strand
AATAAGTAGAAAGCCCATCCGAAAGGATGGGCTTTTTGCGTTTGGGATTTTGGCAGGGAATATAAGCTTGGCTGAGTTTCACGCGATTACTGAATTATCAGGAAGCAATTTGCTATGCAGTCATCGAGCGATGCAGCTTTTTGATGGGGTATTGGCGGGTTTTTTGTGTATCCCATAAGAGAGTTTTTTAAGGCTCTGTTTTTAGTGCATAAAAAACCCCGTAAATACGGGGTTAGTTAATATCAGAAAAATGGTATGACAGGAGTTACAGAATTTTATTGATGAGTCGGTCAATACGCATGCGGCTTAAGCGGCGGATCAGTTTTTTGACCGGTTCTGGGTAATCACTGAGTGTTTGTAACTGCTGATAGTGTGTGATATGTGTTGTGTGTTCACGGATATGCTGCAATTCGGTATGACGCTGTGTCTGTAATTCAGCTTGTGGATCATGAATTAAGAGCGCGTTTTCTAAATCTAATCCCCATGCTCTTGGGTTTAAATTGTTGCCAGTGAGCAACTGCCAGCGGTTATCAACCCAAACGCCTTTCAGGTGATAGGTGTTGTCTTGATCTTTCCAAAGCCGGATCGAGAGTTGATCATTTAAAATAAAACGCTGCAGACGGCTCATAAAACGGCGCAGGTTTATCTCATATAAATAGGGCAGTGCGCCTATCACTCGGAATTTCTCTTCCGGTGAGAGATAAAAATCGTTAGCCGTTTTATCCCCGATAATAATTTCAACACGCTTGCCCAGTTGTAATAACCGATGAATAATTTTTACCAACGGAGCGGGCAGATTGAAGTAAGGGGTACAGATGGTCAGTTGTTCTTCTGTTGAGGCTAATAGGTCTTGAATCGCTTCATTAAGTTGACTGCGCTTTCCCAACCCACACAACGGGCGAATACTGAGACATTCGTTGTTATTACAGGTGCCGTATGTTTCGTAGGTAGCGGTTTTGAGAGCATGGCGCAGTTGCTTGATGGCAACTTTGATCTCTTGTGTCGTCGGTTTATCATTGCGATCAAGGCGTTGTACCGCACCGGCATTCATCAGTGAGTCTTGCATAAATTTGACCATGCTATTGGCAAGGTCTGGGTGGTGAATTTGATGATAACGGTCGTAGCGGTATTTATCTTGTTTATGCAGATAAACATTATTTAGGCTGGCTCCGCTGTAGAGCACGGTGTCATCAATCACAAAGCCTTTGAGGTGCAATACACCTAAGGCTTCACGGGTATTCACCGGAACGCCATAAATGGGGATTTCACTGTCTGGATATGCCGTAGCCTGATCTGTATACCATTGTGCATTGGTTGATAAGGCGCTTTCACCAATACGCCCGCGCTGGGCGCGATGCCAGTCAACAAAGATTCGGATATCTAAATGTGGTGTTGTGGCTTTGGCGCTGTAGAGTGCGTGTAAAATTTCCTGACCGCCCTCATCATTTTCTAGATACAGGGCCGCGATATAAATACGTTGTTTGGCGAGCCCGATAAGATCGAGCAGACGCGTACGAAAATCATCTGTTTTAAACAGAGTGTTTACACTGTCTGCCTGTAGTGGAAAGCAGGGCAGTAGCTCAAGGTGTTGCTGATTTTTGTTGCGTTTTAGTTTTGACAGCATCACAAGAATACTCAGTTCATCAAAATGTATTGGTTAAATAATCACGGTATCGAAGCAATACGTTGAACCGTTAAAAATACCATGTTTTGAACATAATTTCCGCTTTTACATGATTAATGCGGGCGTGCGGGGATCAGTAACGCATCGAGATCGATATGTTCTTCTATGGCATCGGCAATGCGGTTAATCGCAACTTCATGTAAAGCAAAGATATCAACGGTTGCTGCATTATGTAAGCCGGCCCATTGTAGCCAGTGTTGGCAGGCTTCTGGATGATCAAATAAACCGTGCCAGTAAGTGCCGATAATCTGTTGGTCTTGGCTGATACAACCATCTTGCTGACCATTGTCATTGTGTATGACAGAATGATTTGTTGGATGTTCAGTTTTACCCAGATGAATTTCATATCCTGTGATCGGGCAGGGGTTTTGCTGTGGTAAATGGAGCGTACCTTGTACGGTTTTTAGCTGCTTTTCCGTTTCTAATGTGGTGCTAACGGGGAGTAGGCCAAGACCTTTGCTGCTTCCTGCGTGGCCTTCAAGACCTTTAGGATCATGGATCCATTCACCGAGCATTTGATAACCACCACAGATCCCGAGTACTTTTCCCCCGTACCGTAAGTGTTTTTCAAGGGCTTTATCCCAACCATTTTGCTGTAAAAAGGTGAGATCATCGCGCACTGATTTTGTTCCCGGCAGAATGACGAGATCGGCGGCAGGCCAAGGCTGGCCTTGGGCGACAAACTGTACATTAACTTGCGGGTGTGCCCGCAGGGCATCAAAATCGTTGTGGTTACTGGTGCGGGTGAGCACGGGAATAACAATATTGAGCTGTGTGGTTTCGTTGGTGTTTTGTTGTGCATTGATGGCATCTTCTGCTTCTAAGTGCAGGTTGTGCAGATAGGGAAGTACACCAAATACTTTTTTACCGGTTTTTTGTTCTAACCAGTCAAGCCCACTATGCAGCAGAGTGATATCTCCGCGAAAGCGGTTAATGATAAAACCTTTGACCCGCTGTTGTTCACTTTCAGATAGCAGTGCTAGGGTGCCGTACAGGTGGGCAAAGACACCGCCTTTGTCGATATCGGCAATAATAATGACCGGGACATCCGCCTCTTCAGCAAACCCCATATTGGCAATATCCCGATCCCGCAGGTTAATCTCTGCGGGGCTGCCAGCGCCTTCAATGATGACGGCATCGTATTGGTTGGTGAGGATATGGAATGATTCCAATACTTTACCGAGTAACTCCGGTTTGTGGTGGTGATAAACCATGGCATCCATATTGGCAAATACTTTGCCCTGCACAATGACTTGTGCGCCAATATCGGTGTTGGGTTTGAGCAGTACTGGGTTCATGTGAATAGAGGGTTCAATATTGCAGGCTTGGGCTTGCACCGCTTGTGCTCGGCCAATTTCTCCCCCCTCTTTGCTGACGGCGCTATTCAATGCCATGTTTTGTGATTTGAATGGGGCTACAGCAAATCCGCGCCGTTGTAGAACACGACACAACCCGGTGACAAAGGCGCTTTTACCAGCATCAGAGGTGGTTCCCTGAACCATAAGTGTAAAGGCTGGATGCAGTGTTTTGTTCATACGGGCTGTTATTCCATTCAAAAAGAGTAAAAACAGTTTAGCTTACCGGAATTTAGTTGTGTTGCGCGAATAAAATGGCAAAGTGTGTTGCAGAAGGTAACCTATTATGGAGCAAATGACAGTGGCAGATCGTCATCAGGAACGGCAGCAACGGCTGAAAGAGAAGGTCGATGCGAAAATTGCTAATGCACAGGAAGAGCGCGGATTATTACTGGTCTTAACGGGCAACGGGAAAGGTAAAAGTACTGCTGCAATGGGCACGGTAGCGCGCGCGGTCGGGCACGGGCAAAAAGCGGCGGTTGTGCAGTTTATTAAAGGGAATTGGGATAACGGTGAGCTTAATTTGTTGTCACCGCTTGGGGTTGAGTTTCAGGTGATGGCGACCGGTTTTACGTGGGAGACGCAAAACAAGGCGCTGGATATGGCGGCGGCACAAGCGACTTGGTTGCATGCGCTGCGGATGTTGGCTGATCCGACGTTGGATTTAGTGGTACTCGATGAACTGACTTATATGGTGCAGTATGATTATCTGCCGCTCGATGAGGTGGTTCAGGCGATAGCACAGCGCCCGACAGAACAAACGGTAATTATTACCGGACGCGGTTGTCACCGTACTTTGCTTGAAATGGCTGATACGGTCACTGAGATGCGCCCAGTAAAACATGCTTTTAATGCAGGATTAAAAGCACGCAAAGGGATTGATTGGTAATTGCCAAACATGTAGAACAATTGGTGATTTAGCCGGTGTTTTCACCTATATTCTCGCCAATGGGTAGCAGTAAGCTGACAATGCCCTCTTCAAGTTGCATATCGATACTAAAGCCGAGCTTTTGCGCAAGGGTGATCATGCCGCGGTTGGTGGGCATGGTTATTCCTGAAAGTTGTTTGACTCCTGTACTGCGAGCATAGTTCACCAGTTTGGTGAGCAAAATGCGCCCGAGCCCCAGCCCTTTGAGATCGGATCGTACCAGCAGGGCAAATTCAGTATCAAGGTTATCTGGATCAGCCAATGCGCGGGCGACACCAATAATTTCAGCGGTATCGCCGGTATGCCGAACGGCAACAAAGGCCATTTCTCGGTCGTAATCTATTTGTGTCATGTGTGCCAGATCTTCATGGCTGAACTCACCAATTTCACTGAAGTAGCGGCGGTAGAGATCTTCTCGGGTCACCTGGTTGATAAATTTACGGTGCAGAGGTTCATCTTCGGGCAAGATCGGACGTAACATGCAGAGCGATCCATCGTGTAGGTGGGTGATCTCTTCGAGCTCTTTAGGGTACGGGCGGATCGCTAAGCGGGTATAAGGATCGCGCTGACGGGCGGTCAGTTGCAGAGTGACATCGAGTAGGGTCATATCGCTGCCGGTTGCAAGTAACGGGTGGATATCGAGTGTTTCAATTTCAGCGCAGTCGAGGATCAGGTAAGAGACCTGTACCAGCAGGCGGCTGAGTGCGTGAATATCAAGCTGGCTACGGTTGCGGATTTTTCCACTTTTCAGTGCGCTGACAATCAGATAGCGGGCGAGTGTCATGTTTAAAGGTGGCAGAGCGGCAACCGCATCGTGCTCCATATGCCATTCTGAGCCGCCTTCTCCGAGTAAAATCACCGCACCGAACACGGCATCTTGAATGACTTTGACGCGCAGCTCTTGCGATCCGGTACGCGGTGCCATCGGTTGTATCGCTAAACCAAGCAGGCTGGCAGCCGGAAAGTGCTGCTGACAGCGTTCGATAATGGCATCTGCGGCTTGCTGAACTTCATGGGCGTTGCGCAGATTAAGCATGACACCTTGCACATCAGATTTATGTGCAATATCAGCCGACCGTAATTTTACGGCCACCGGATAGCCGATCTGTTCTGCAATATGTACGGCTTCAGCACTGTCGGCAGCAATCAGTGTGTTAAGGGTATGCAGGTTGTAAGCGTGTAAAATAGGCTGTGCCTGATAGGTGTCTAGCTGATAGTGCTGTTGTTCTAGTGCGTTGTGTAATAGCTGATGGGCAAGAGTGGTATCTATCGGTAAACCGGCCAGAGATATGGGGGTTTCCATTAACTGTTTTTGGTTACGCCGGTAAGAGACGCGGTGCATAAATGCGGCGATAGCGCCTTCAATGGTCCGGTAGGTGGGAATTCCGTGTTCGGTAAAATGCTGGCGCGCGTGCTGTGAGATTTGCTCTCCTGACCATGTGGTGAGGATATCTTTGTGCCGCCCTTGTGGGTGTTGTTGCAGCAGTTGGGTGATCTGCTCGGCTGTATGGGTAACTGGTGCAATAGCACTTGGTGCATATAACAGCAAGATCCCGTCACACTGGGGGCTGGAAAGAAGCATATCCAGTGCTTTTAGGTAGCGATCAGGGGTGGCATCATCACGTAAATTTAGCGGATTTCCGGCTGGCAACTGCAGTGCCGCTTCCAGTGCTTGCTGTTCGGTTTCTGTTAATTGTGCCAGTTTACCGCCTCTACTAAGCAGCTCATCTACCGCCATGGCTGCAGGGGCTGCGCCATTGCTGAGAATAAACAGCCTTTCCCCTTTCACTGTAAGGGTATGGTGCAGAGTTTCTACTGCAGCAAACAGTTCGTGGGTATCTTGTACGCGCAACAGGCCCGCTCGGGCAAATGCTGCGTCATACACACTGTCTAACCCCGATGAGCCAAGCAACTGGCGGGATTGAGGTGTACGGCCACTTTTTACCACCAAAATGGGTTTATTGCGTGATGCAGCACGTGCCGCCGATAAGAAGCGTCTGGCATCTTGCAGCTCTTCAAGATACAGCAAGATGGCAGAGGTTTTGCTGTCGCGGGCGAGATAGTCGAGCAGATCATCAAGATCGACATCAAGGCTATCGCCAAGGGCAATAAAATAGGAAAAGCCGATATCTTGTGGGCGTGCCCAGTCGAGGATCGTGGTGGCGACTGCCGTTGATTGCGAGATAAATGCCAATTTTCCTGTGCGGGCAGGAATCGGAGAGAAACTGGCATTTAGCCCTTGCCATGGGGCAAGAATACCTAAGCTGTTTGGCCCAAGCAGGCGGATGTTATAGCGCAACGCTTGTTGCCGTAATGCTGAATAATCGCGGCTATCCCCCGACAGTAGCAGTACTGCTTTACACCCCTTTTCACCTAACTGTTCGAGTAAACTGAGGTTGTGCCGTGCGTGGGTGCAAATAACCGCCAGATCGGGGATCAACGGTAAATCGGCAATACAGGCATACGCCAATACCCCGCTGACCGCCTGATAGCGGGGTGTTACCGGCAAAATTGGCCCGCTAAAACCGCCTTCAAGTAAATTGCGCATCATCAGAAATCCGGCTCGGCCGGCACGGGTTGATGCGCCAATAACAGCAATAGATTGCGGGCGCAACAGCGCATGTAAACCTTGTTGACTCATGTTGACCCTCATCCGTAAGGCTGTACATCTTGAGATTAGGTTATCTTGGTGGCTTTGTGTGCAAAAAGCATCAGCGTTCTGTTGTCGCTGTGATCGAATCGATCTGGCGATTAAATTTTCCGGCCAGATAGTGCTGTTTGAAGCGAACAAACAGCGTATCGAGTGCTTGTGCCGCTTGCTGATCGTTGGCCATTAGCAGCAGTTGAGCTGCCACTTCAGCGGTACACAGTTGCTCATCAGTACTGGCCTCACGTAATTGGTACTCTGATTGTGAGGTTGGGCGAAGTGGCAATACTGGAAACTTATCCAAATAAGGGCTTTTACGGAACATTTTCCGTGCTTCAGTCCAGGTTCCATCCAGCATAATAAACAGCGGTTTAGTGGCAAAAGGGCGCAGAGTTACTGCTGGATTTGGCGGTGTAAGCGGGTTGGGTGTTGATGTCAGCAGATCATGCACCACTCGCTCGGGCGCGGCATAGCTCTCTGGAAAGATGATATACGGTTGCAGTGTTGGGTCTTGCAGCAGCGCCAACAGTGCCGGATTAGTATCGGTACGTGACCACAAAAAGGCCTGCGTATCGGGCAAAATGTCGGCAATTAAACGGCCTGTGTTGCTCGGTTTTAGCGGCTCAGTATCATACATCACTAGACAAAACTGGCTGTTTGCTGATACTGGTTGAATATGCGCGCATAAACAGTGTGATACCGCCAATAAACAGCGCTGGCAACGAACAACGCGGCATCCCCTTGCCAGAAATGGCCGCGTTGAGTGTGCTAAACGCGCTTCACGCAAAGTAAGAACAGCATTCGGTAACATAAGTAACCCTGATAAAAAAGCATGGGTTATTGTAGACCGTTCCGTTATTACCGCAAATGCAGCGCCTTGATGAGCATACGGTTATTTTTGCAGTGCTTGATCCAACCATGCATTAAACTGTGCTTTTGGCAGCGCACCGCTAAGCATATCAACCATTTTACCCTGCTTAAAAACCATTAATGTAGGGATACTGCGAATACGAAAACGCGCACTCAGTTGTGGGGCACTTTCAGTATCCACTTTAACGAAACGCACTGATGTTGCCCGCTCTTTGGCGACATCACTAAAAATAGGGGCAAAATTTTGGCATGGCCCACACCACGGTGCCCAAAAATCGACCACGACGGGAACATCATCACTAATCAGTGCATCAAAGGTAGTTTCACTGGCATTAATGACTGCACCATCAAACAGTTCATGATTACAGCGGCCACATTTAGCGCCATCATTCAAACGCTCTTCAGGTACGCGATTTTTAGCCTGACAGGCCGGACAGACAGTATTCATGATTCCCTCATTAAAACGGTGTAAACCGCGCGCAATATGCGTGGTTATCTGCCTGTTACTGTAAGAAAGCGCAGCGCAAAAGACTAAATGATTTTACCTATGAATATGATAGAGAATAACGTGGATAGATAACCTCTTTTACCGTGATCGGTGCTACACTGCGCCGAATAATTTGTTGCTTGCTGCCAAAGGGAAGGGCCGGTAAGCTGCGCGCCCTCATTTTTTGGAGAAGCACTGATGACTGACGATCGCAAACCGCGTTCAAACTCAAATGATTCTGGTTACGAAAACCCGTACGGTAACCGTGGATCGCAAACAGATAAACCTCGCTTTGAACGTGATAGCGAGCGTAAGCCACGTTCTAACGACGATCGCCGTAATGATCGTCCGCGCAATGACGGTGATCGTAAACCGTAT
>CAMTGL010000084.1 GCA_947071955.1 uncultured Plesiomonas sp. | reverse complement strand
AGATAAAAAAAACCCGCCAAACGGCGGGTTAGTCGGTATAGGAAGGGAAAATAGTCTGTTTTACTATTCACCTTCCGACATAAAAGGGCAGCAAGATGCTTATTTACTGCTGGTTGTTTCGATACGGCTGGTACGTTTTCCGTCAGTGCTTACGCTACGAACTTGAACATCACCACTCACAGCCGGTTTTGCTTTTGCATCATAACGCTGCCAAGTTGTACCGTTATCTGTTGAGAACTCAACGGCAACGCCCGGCAGTGCCGTGTTGGTTTCCAGAACACCGTTGACAATGACCGCACCCGGTACTGGCAGACGGTAGTGAATACCTGCGCTATCGAGTTTTGCCAGCTCACGTTGGCCAACGATATTGGCAAAGCGTGTCCAATCTTTATTCAAGGCACGTTTGTTCACAAACTGCGTTTCACCGCCTTTAAACTCACGTCCGGCAACATAATCGAGTTCCCAATCAGCCTGATGCCATGCACGCTCAGCCAGCGGCAGAAGGCGAGGGTAGATCATGTACTCCATGTTCTCGTCGGTACGGATGCTTTCGCTCCAGAACTGACCCTGAACACCGGTAGCGCCGCCCCATTTCTTATCGCTTTTTGCGGTAAAGGCATTGCCATCACGGTCAACCGATGTTTCCGCATTTTGCGGTAGATTGTTTGGTGCAAAGGCAAAGATTTTGCGCTCATCACTAAAACGGGTTGCCCAGTAGTAACCGCTCTCTTTCGGGTTAACTTCATACGGCATATCGAAATAGACATAATCTGGGTTCGATACAATAAACTCGTATCCTTTATTTACCCAATCATTTGCTGAGTCAAAACCACCCCAGTACAGGGTATCCCAGAAGTTGACACCGGTTTTCTTGGTGGCAAAGGCTTTCGCGTTTTCGGCATCTTTCAAACCATCTTGCCACGCCATCATCTTGCCGATGCCGTGCTTATCAACAATTTTGCTCACTTCCAGCGCAAACTGGCTTGGTAAATGTTCAAAATCAGAGACTTTGCCATCAGCAATCATCTTCTGACAAACCGGTGATTTTGCCCACGGCTTATCTTCTTTGCTTTGGTCAATCGTGCCACGCCAGTCAACTTTATCGACGGCATTAATATCTTGGAAACCGCCCCCTAAGTGGATGTTTTTCGCTTCATCACCACCAAAATGCCATGTTTGCAGTGGCTGACCGGCGGCTTGATGCATTGCTGCGACTTCACCAATCACTTTATCCACAAAGTTTTGTGAAGAGTCTAAGCACGGGTTGAGGTAGCTAGTACGGTCATAGAACTGAACTGACACCGTTTTTGAGGTGTCTTGCGGATCAAGCAGGCGATACTGATTCGCTTCGGCTTCTTTTCCTTCCGCCATCAGTTTTTTATAGCGAGCTTCCATTGAGACTACCGCAGCACGGGCGTGTGCAGGCATATCCAGCTCAGGGATCACTTCGATATTACGTGCCTGTGCGTACTTAATGATATCGATATAATCTTGCTTGCTATAGTGGCCACTGCCCAGATTGTTGCTGTCTGGGCCAGAACCTAATTGTGGCAGCAAGCACTGTGTTTCACTCAAATCATGGCAACGTTTACCACCGATATCAGTCAGCTCAGGCAGACCGGGGATCTCTAAACGCCAGCCTTCATCATCACTTAAATGGAAGTGGAATTTATTCAGCTTATACGCTGCCATTTGATCCAGCAGGCGTAAAATGGCCTCTTTGGTATGGAAGTTACGGCCAACATCAGCGTGCATACCACGGTGTTCAAAACGCGGGGCATCTTTCACCGCAACGGTGGCAATTTTTTTATCACCCGACATTGGAACTAAAGAGATCATAGACTGCAAGCCGTAGAACGCACCTTCTGGGTCAATACCCACAATGGTTGCGCCTTTTGGCGTGATATTCAGCGTGTAAGCGCCCGCTTTCTGCCATTGGCCCTTAAATGCGCCTTTATTGATACTGACATTAATTGGGAAAGTCTGCTGCGTGCCTTTTTCCGCAACATTAACACCTAGCTGGGCAAAGCGTGCCGTTACTGCATCAACCGTTGCTTTTGGCAAGGCAAGGGTATCAAGCGTAATACCGTGAGAGAGATCCACATCGGCTTTACCTACCGTAACCTGTACCGGTGTTGGTAAAATTTGTCCGCGCAGTTGTTGTGCTGGCAGGGTAGCGATATCCTGATTTTTTGCAAAACGGGTCTGTGTGTTCATCAGAACGTTGTTGTCTGCACCGGTTCGTTTCCAGTTATCACCAGTAATAGGCGCAGAGAAATCAGCCACATTTTCTGAATCAGTATTGCCGATCACTTTCGGTGTTGCATCGCCTGATGTGACATACCAGCGAGGCATAAAGTCAGTTTCAAACAACTGCCAGTATTCACCAATGATAGGCACTTCAACCACTTCACCGGCTTGGAAGCCATCAAACTTATCGGTAGGTTCTAGCTTATGCAGGTCACCGGTAATTTGGGTAATTTTGAACTGATCATTTTGTACATCCAAAATCATCCGGATGCTGTGGAAATAAATAGCCCAGTCTTTTGAGTTAATTTCAGAACCGTTATTGGTTAGGGTGATAGAGGCTTTATTACACGCCGCCCACTCAGCACCCAAGGTGCTGCAATCCACGCCATTTTCTGCGCCGTGGTTATCCAGTACTTGGTATTTTACATTGAGCTGTGAGCCCATTTGGTTAACCAATTGCTGATTGTTAGCCGAATTTGATGCACATCCGGTTAGCGCAAATAGGGTGGCCGCAGCAATAGCAGATAGTCGTAACATGATAAAAAACTCCTCAAATTAACGCAAAATAGTCCCAAAAGCCTGAAAAAAGGGCGAGCAGGCTATAAAACCCAGCCCGTAAGGGCTGGGAATGTGGAAAGGTAAACGTGGAGAGGTATTACGCTTTAGCGGTAGGAATGATGACGTTAGTCAGGTCTTCAGTTGCAGGAATACGCTTCATTTCAGTTGCGATGATCTCAGCTTGTGGGCCAAGAATAACCTGCAGGTTAGTTTCGCCAAGTTTCACGACACCTTTAGCACCTAACGCTTTCAATACGCGCTCATCAGCCAGACTGCGGTCTTTCATAGTCAGACGCAGACGAGTGATACAGGCATCAACAGTCACTAAGTTAGCGTGGCCACCCAGTGCTTTCAGGTATTTTTTCGCCAGCTCATGGTTGTCACTTGATACAACTTCAACCAGTGAATCTTCTTCGTCATCTTCACGGCCTGGTGTTTTCAGGTTGAATTTAACGATAGCGAAGCGGAACACGAAGTAGTAAATCGCTGAGAAGGCAAAGCCTTGCAGGATCAGCATGTACCACTGTTGTGCCAGCGGGTTACGTGAAGAGAGCACCATATCGACCAGACCAGCACTGAAACCGAAACCGGCAATCCAATGCATAGAGGCGGCGATAAAGACAGACACACCGGTTAAGAATGCATGGATAACATACAGTACAGGTGCAACGAACATGAAGGAGAACTCTAACGGCTCAGTAACACCGGTAAAGAACGCAGCAAATGCAGCGGCCAGCATGATAGAAGCAACTTTATCGCGGTTCTCAACTTTTGCAGTGTGGTAAATCGCTAATGCAGCACCTGGCAAACCAAACATCATGATTGGGAAGAAGCCAGCTTGGTACATACCGGTTACACCCAGTACCGCTTTACCTGCTTCGATAGATGCCTGACCGCCGAGGAAGTTAGGGATATCGTTGATACCTGCCACATCGAACCAGAATACAGAGTTCAGCGCGTGGTGCAGACCAACAGGGATCAGCAGACGGTTGAAGAATGCATAGATACCGGCGCCCACAGGGCCCATACCTTGAATGCCTTCACCGAAGTTTACCAGACCGTTATAAATCACTGGCCAAACGTACATCAGCACGAAGGCAACGGCGATCATCAGGAATGAGGTTAAAATCGGCACCAGACGACGGCCGCTGAAGAAGGCCAGCGCTTTGTGCAGTTCAACGGTGCTGTAACGGTTATACAACTCAGCAGAGATGATACCGACCAGAATACCGATGAATTGGTTGTTAATTTTACCAAATGCGGCAGGCACCTGATCCATAGGAATGCCCTGGATCTGTGATACTGCAGCAGGAGAGAGCAGAGTGGTCAGCACCAAGTAACCGACAAAACCGGTCAGTGCAGCAGAACCATCTTTATCTTTAGACATACCGTAAGCAACACCGACTGCAAACAGTACAGACATGTTGTCGATAATTGCCGAGCCTGACTTGATGAAGAATGCCGCTAGTGCACTATTACCACCCCATGCAACAGGGTCAATCCAGTAACCAACCCCCATTAAAATGGCGGCGGCTGGCAGTGTGGCAACTGGTACCATCAATGCACGGCCTACTTTTTGAAAGTATCCTAAAATATTCACGTTGGTATCCCCTATTTCGGTTTCCAAACCAATAATATCTGTCTTCCAGATGTGTTGTCTTTTGCAACCTGTCCGATATGTGATCACTCAGTTTCAGTGTTGATACCGTTGAATGTCACTCTCGAAACCGCCTTTCATGCCAATCTTTTACTGAGTATGACCGAGTGTAATAGTTTTATTTTGCCTCGCAAATTAAAACCCCCTTGTTTGTGATCATAGTCACCGAGGAAGGGCAATAAACAGGCAATTTGCTAGCTAGATCATAAAACTTATTTTATCATTCAAAACATGCTCCAATTTGCGATAAGCTCACACAATAAATACGATTTTACTCAATTTAGATCAGTTAAAGAGGTATATAATGCGTTTGATTCCGCTCGCAACAGCTAAAGATGTTGGACTTTGGTCTGCCCGTTACATTGCCGATCGTATCAATGCCTTTAAGCCGACTGCTGAACGCCCGTTTGTATTGGGGCTGCCTACCGGTGGAACGCCACTGGCAACTTACAAGCGCTTGATTGAATTGCATCAGGCCGGTGAAGTGAGTTTTGCCAATGTCGTTACGTTTAACATGGATGAGTATGTCGGCTTGCCGAGTGATCACCCGGAAAGCTACCACACTTTCATGCACAGCAACTTTTTTGATCACATTGATATTAAACCAGAAAATATTAATTTACTCGATGGTAATGCTGCGGATGTTGATGTTGAATGCCGCCGTTATGAAGATAAGATCAAATCTTACGGGAAAATTAACCTGTTTATGGGTGGTGTGGGTAACGATGGCCATATCGCTTTTAATGAGCCAGCATCTTCTCTCTCTTCACGTACGCGCATTAAAACACTGACTGAAGATACCCGTATTGCTAACTCCCGTTTCTTTAACGGCGACATGACACAAGTACCTAAGTACTCACTCACTGTGGGTGTCGGTACACTGCTTGATTCTGAAGAGATCATGATTTTGGTCACCGGTCACGGTAAAGCGCAAGCTTTGCAAGCGGCGGTTGAAGGCAGCGTAAACCATTTGTGGACCATTTCTGCTCTGCAGCTGCATCCAAAATCAATGATGGTATGTGATGAACCATCAACGATGGAACTGAAGGTAAAAACGGTAAAATACTTCCGTGAACTTGAAGCCATCAATATCAAGCATCTGTAAGCATTAAAGAATTCAACAAAGGTTATAGACGTATGAAATACGCACTCATTAATTGCCGGATCTATACCGGCTACCATATTTTAGATAACCATGCTGCCGTCATTAATAACGGCATGATTGAAACTGTGTGCCCGATTGCTGAGTTGCCAGCAGGTATTGAAACCCACGATCTTGATGGTGCAAACCTAAGCTCTGGGTTTATTGATCTGCAACTGAACGGTTGTGGCGGCGTGATGCTCAATGATGATGTCTCTGAGCAGACCATTGATATTATGCATCGTGCCAATCTCAAATCTGGCTGTACCAGCTTTTTGCCAACACTTATCACGACCAGTGATGAAGAGATGAAGCAGTCTGTTCAGGTGATGCGTAGCTATCTTGCCCAGCATCAGAATCAGGCCTTGGGTCTGCATTTAGAAGGCCCATATCTGAATATCGCAAAAAAAGGTATTCACAGTACTGACTTTATCCGTCAGGCCGATGCGCAAATGGTGCAGTTTATCTGTGATAACGCAGATACCGTGACCAAGGTGACATTAGCCCCTGAACTAGCACCGAAAACACTGATTAGCCAGCTGAATAATGCCGGGATTGTTGTTTCCGGTGGACACACCAATGCAACCTACGCAGAAGCGCGCGCAGGTTATGATGCTGGTGTGTCATTTACCACTCACTTGTTTAATGCCATGACCTCAATTACCGGTCGTGAACCGGGAATGGTTGGCGCGATTTTAGATACGCCAGATGTCTATACCGGCATTATCGCTGATGGATTCCATGTTTCATGGTCAAATATCCGTTTAGCACACAAAATGAAAGGTGAAAAACTGGTTTTAGTCACTGATGCCACTGCACCAGCAGGAGCAAACATTGATCACTTTATTTTTGTTGGTAAAAAAGTATATTACCGCGATGGGAAGTGCATCGATGAAAATGGCACGCTAGGCGGGTCAGCACTGACTATGATTGAAGCAGTACAGAACTGCGTACAACACATCGGCATCGCACTTGATGAAGCACTGCGAATGGCTACGCTGTATCCGGCTCGGGCAATTCACGTTGAAGATCGTTTAGGTCAAATCAGCGCCGGGAAAGTGGCTAACCTCACCGTGTTTGATCGTGACTTTACAGTCAAGGCGACTATCGTCAACGGACACTTAGAGCGGCACTAATCTTATGAGCACTGGCGGACAAATAGGCAATGTAGATCTGGTTAAACAACTGAATAGTGCAGCCGTTTATCGTCTGATTGACCAACAAGGGCCGATTTCGCGCATTCAGGTTGCCGATCACAGCCAACTTGCTCCCGCCAGTGTTACTAAAATTACTCGCCAATTACTTGAGCGTGGTCTGATTAAAGAGGTTGAGCAACAAGCCTCGACTGGCGGCCGCCGTGCAATCTCTATTGTTACGGAAAATCGCCCCTTTCACTCTATTGCCGTTCGTCTTGGGCGTACAGATGCCACCATTGCGCTGTATGACTTGAGCGGTCGAACGTTAGTCGAAGATCATGCGGTACTTCCTCAAGAGAGCCAGCCACAATTACAAGCTGATCTCTTTGCACTGATCCAACGTTTTATTGATACCCATCAGCGTAAAATTCGCCAATTGATTGCTGTTTCTGTCACCCTGCCAGGATTGGTTGATCCTGAAACAGGTGTGGTTGAATACATGCCGCATGTGAGCATTGCGCACTGGCCGCTGGCTGATGCTCTAACGCAGCAATTTGGCGTTAGCTGCTTTGTGGGGAATGATGTTCGCAGTTTAGCGTTAGCCGAGCACTATTTTGGTGCTAGCCGAGATTGTGAAGACTCCATTCTGATCCGTCTGCATCGTGGTACTGGGGCGGGTATTATTGTGCATGGGCAGATTTTTCTTGGCTATAACCGCAATGTCGGTGAAATAGGCCATATCCAGATAGATCCGCTGGGTGCACCGTGTCATTGTGGCAACTTTGGCTGTTTAGAAACGGTTGCTGCCAACAGCGCAATAGAGCAACGTGCCCGCAAGCTGTTATCTGAAGGGTATCCAAGTAAATATCTTTCGCTTGATGATGTTACTATTCACAGCATCTGCCATGCTGCTAATAAAGGTGATTTGCTCAGTGTTGAATTGATAGAGCAGGTCGGGCGTAAATTGGGGCAGGCCATTGCCATTACCGTAAACCTGTTTAATCCGCAAAAAGTTATCATTGCCGGTGAGATAACCGAAGCACAAAAAGTACTCTTTCCGGCCATTTCTAGCTGTATCCAGACACAGTCACTCAAAGCGTTTCGGCAAAAATTAGTGGTCGAAGCCTCAGAATTATACGATAAACCTACGATTGGTGCGTTTGCTCTGATTAAGCGTTCTATGCTTAACGGTATACTGTTGCAGCGTTTACTCGAGCAGTGATTCAGTAGAAAATATCTTTTATACATCACGTAAATAGCGCTCTCTTTCTATAGAGTGGTTCTCTGCATGGTATAATTTGGGGCTGCGTAATCACGCAGCCCATTAGCTGTGACGGAGATGGCATGAAAAAAAGCGTGATCTGTGATATCGACGGTGTGTTATTGCATGACAACACCGCCGTACCCGGTGCAAAAGAGTTTTTAGCCCGTTTGATTGAGCAACAAACCCCTCTGGTCATTCTGACCAACTATCCGGTACAAACTGCGCAAGATTTGGCCAATCGCTTTCACTCGGCCGGTTTACATGTACCGGAAAGTGCTTTTTATACTGCAGGTATGGCTACGGCAGATTTCCTCAAGCGTCAGGAAGGGAAAAAAGCTTTTGTTATCGGCGAAGGGGCGTTGATCCACGAACTGTACAAAGCTGGATTTACTATCAC
>CAMTGL010000083.1 GCA_947071955.1 uncultured Plesiomonas sp. | reverse complement strand
TACCGTGGTCAACGTGGCCGATAGTACCAACGTTAACGTGCGGTTTAGTACGTTCGAATTTCTCTTTAGACATTGAATAGTCCCTCTAGACGCGGTTATCGGTGGTAATAGTTACCACATCAACCAAGCATGGCTTGTTGAATATAGAACAACGTTAGAATGGGATAGAAGAATTCAGGAAAGATGGTGCTGATACCCAGAGTCGAACTGGGGACCTCACCCTTACCAAGGGTGCGCTCTACCAACTGAGCCATATCAGCACGTCTTGGAGCGGGCAGCGGGAATCGAACCCGCATCATCAGCTTGGAAGGCTGAGGTAATAGCCATTATACGATGCCCGCATCCTGAAACTCGGCTACCACATTCTGGTAATTTGGTGGAGGGAGAAGGATTCGAACCTTCGAAGGCTGAGCCGTCAGATTTACAGTCTGATCCCTTTGGCCGCTCGGGAATCCCTCCGGATTCTTTGTTATGGTGCCGACTACCGGAATCGAACTGGTGACCTACTGATTACAAGTCAGTTGCTCTACCTACTGAGCTAAGTCGGCGTACCACAAGTGCTGCGCATTTTATGGGTACTTGAGAGGCGATGCAACTGTTTTATCGCAAAAAAATCCACAAAATGGTTCAACTGCGTAGATTTTGTTCAAGGAATGTGTCTATTACGTTCTATACTATCGCCTTTGCCACAGGCACTATCTGTATTGTTCTCTTTTTAGCGGTTAAATAGGCTTTGTTTAACCCCGGATTTGGCTATGACACAACATCAAGACATTGCTACACCTTTCGTTTCTTTTGATCGACAAGCATGGGCAAATCTCCGTGACTCGATTCCGTTGACCTTAACGGAGTCTGATTTATCACGTTTAAAAGGGATTAATGACGAGCTTTCACTCGATGAGATTGTGGATATTTATTTACCGCTGTCGCGTTTGCTGAATTTTTATATTCGCTCTAATTTACGTCGGCAATCGGTTTTAGATCAGTTTTTAGGGCGAGAACGCCAGCGAATACCGTATGTAATAGGTATTGCAGGCAGTGTTGCAGTAGGAAAAAGTACCACGGCTCGAATTTTACAAGCGCTGTTAACCCGCTGGCCAGAACACCGCAATGTCGAGTTGGTGACAACCGATGGTTTCTTGCATCCTAATAAAGTGCTTAATGAGCGCAATATCATGAAGAAAAAGGGGTTTCCTGAGTCTTATGATATGAAAGGTCTGGTGCAATTTATCTCTGAAATTAAATCAGGTAAGCCAAATGTGGCCGCTCCGGTCTACTCGCATTTAATTTACGATATTATGCCGGAGACCAAAAAAGTGGTTGAACAGCCGGATATCTTGTTGCTCGAAGGTTTAAATGTGCTGCAAAGTGGTATGGATTACCCTCATGATCCACACCGTGTCTTTGTATCTGATTTTGTTGATTTTTCTATTTATGTTGATGCGGATACAGCGTTATTAAAAAGCTGGTATATCGACCGTTTTCTGAAATTCCGCCAAGGGGCATTTTCAAACCCAGACTCCTACTTTCACCATTATGCGCAGCTTCCTGAAACGGATGCAGTCGGCATTGCCAATCAAATTTGGGATGAAATTAATGGTCTGAATTTGGAGCAAAATATTTTGCCGACCAAAGAGCGGGCCAGTCTGATTTTAACGAAGGGGCCAGCTCACGCCATTGAGCGGGTATCATTGCGTAAGTGAGCGGGTGCACTTGCATAAGTTAAGTCTATAAGTCGATGACAAGGGCGCGGTGTAGAGATAAAACTCACCGCTTCCCTGAATATGTTTATGTTTTATGTTTTTATTGTGCGTGCGCTTGTAACCACGGGGCGACGGCAGATAAAAAGTAACGCCCGCAATGCCGCCCGACCCAGTAGTCGTGATCAAGTTCATTTTGCTTGCTGCCCAACGTTTTACTGGCCAGATTGTGCGGTGGATAGATCTCAATAATCCGTAAATTATCCGGTGGATTGAGTAAAAAGTGCTGGGCTTGCTGGTAGCTCTGCTCATGGTGTTCGACCATTTTCGCCATGTGGTTAAACTTGCTGTGTGATAGCCACTGGCTAAACCGGCTCAGCCATTCTGAAGTGTAGTAAGGCTCGGAAGGGACAGTTCGGATCACGACGACGACATCGGCCCCACGCCGATATGCCTCTTCCACCGGGATGGCGGCGCTAACACCACCATCCCAGTAACGCTCTCCGGCTACATCAACCCCATTTCGGTATAAGCCTGGAATCGCAGATGAGGCCTTCATGCTGTCGTGCCAGCTATCAGCGTGCGCAGGAAAGTATACCGGTTTGAAGTTGTCATAGCGTGAGGCGCACATCAGAAATTCACGGTTATGCAGGCGTTTTTCAGCCCGTTCTAATGCTAACGGATAAACTTGTGAAACAGAGTCCATCAGCCAGTCTAAATTCAGCATATGCCCACCCGAGGCAAAGCTCATCGGGCTGAAAAAGCGCTTTTGGGTGGTAAAGCGGGTGATGACATTACGTGCATAGCCGGTCTGGTTGAGGACGTAGGCAGATGCATTTTGCGCGCCTGCAGATGTGCCTAAAATCAGGCCAAACGGGTAGTATTCATCACCTAAAAACTCATCTAATACGCCGGCAGTAAAGATGCCGCGCTGACCGCCGCCTTCACATACCAGTGCAAGTTTGTTATAGCGGATTGGATGGGCAATCGACAAAGGTTCAATTCGACCCAAGCTTAACGGCAGACGCTTACCCATAAACAGACCTTCAGACATCAATAAAACGCATCATAGAGTAAGTGAAGTGTAACCGCGAAACGAAAATTCGGCTCATTTCACTTACATCTAATTAGTAAGAATGCGTTTAATTGGTAAGAATGGTTTTCCATGGAAGTGCGGGATCACCCACGCTGATGAAATTCGGGTTCTCGAGGGTTTCGCGGCGGTTGTAGCTCAGTGGCTGTAAGTAGGTATCTGACAGATGACCACCCGCTTCATGCAAAATACACTGGGTTGCACCGGTATCCCACTCACCAGTAGGGCCTAAGCGCAGGTAACAATCGGCGATACCTTCGGCCACCATGCAGCTTTTCAGTGAGCTTGAACCATGTGGCAGTAAGGTATAGTGCCAGTCTGGGTTGAGTTGTTCCGCCAGCATGGCTTCCGACTGACGGCGACTGACGGCAAAGGTGAGTTGTTTTGTCTGTGCATCAACGGTGCGACTCTGTAAACGGGTGGTGACTCCGGCGATATCACGTTTAAAAGCACCACCGCCATGGGTTGCGTAATAGCTGATTTTGCTGATAGGTGCATAGACAACACCAAGCACCGGCTGATGCTGCTCAATCAGGGCGATCATGGTCGTAAATTCGCCGCTACCGTAGATAAACTCTTGTGTGCCATCAAGCGGGTCAACCAACCAGTAACGTGACCACTGGCTACGGGTACTCAATGGGATATCACACTCCTCTTCTGAGAGAACGGGGATATCTGGCGTAAGTGCGCGTAGGCGTTCACTGATCAGGGCATGAGCGGCCAGATCAGCACTGGTGACCGGCGTATGATCTGATTTTATCTGCTGCTTAAAGTTGCCTTGTTGATAGATATCAGCAATCAACTGACCAGCCTCTTGGGCTATCGCCAATACCGGCGATAACAGCGCCTCAGGTGTCATGGGATTCTCCGCTTAAGGTTGAGATGCTTGTTCGGCATGATGTACGGTCTGGTTATTCAGCCAATCACGTACCATAAACAGAGCTGTCATGGCACGTGCTTCATTAAATTCCGGCAGAGCCAGCAGTGCGTCAATATCACTTAACGGCCAGCGGATCAGGGTGAGTGGTTCTGGCTCATCGCCTTCGAGCTTGCAGGGGTAGAGATCTCGCGCCAGTAGCAGTGTCATCCGGCTTGAGAAGTACGCCGGTGACATCATGACCGATTTTAAGACGGTCAGTTGATGGGCACCAAAACCAGCTTCTTCCATCAGTTCACGGTTGGCAGCGGCCAACACGCTCTCTCCGCGATCAACCAGCCCTTTGGGGAATCCGAGCTCATAACCCTCAACACCAACGGCGTACTCGCTGATCAGCAGTAAGTCATTATCGATAATCGGCACAATCATCACTGATTCTCGCTGACTAGGGTGCATCCGCTCGTACACGCGCTCAACGCCGTTACTAAAACGTAAGTTTACCGATTCAATATGAAATAAGCGTGAACGGGCTGCGGTGGTTACCGAGAGTATGGTTGGTTTGTGCAATATTTTATCCATGATGCGCCCTGCGTTGCCCCTGTGCTGATCATGTCGCTGACCCTGCGACTACGCTGATATGACTCTGCTGATATTTTTGTTGATGTTGCTCTGCTGGTTACTCTGCTGATTATCCTGCTGATAGTACCGCTGAGAATGCCGTTTGACCACGCTGACAGCAGAATATGTATACCAGCATAGTTGTGAAGCTATTCCCTTTACACCGATTGTGGCATTGACGATATTAGGTACATAGGTGATTTTGGCAAGACTCTATTACCACGGCTGCTTAAGTTGCAACGGGTACTGCCCTTGTGCATCTGGCGAACCGAGTAGTGTCAGCCCTTGCTTGAACATTGGGGCAAGGTCGGCTTTCGGTTGGAAAGTGCCTTGCAGATCCCAGCCGGACGCGGTCAGATTAGCTTTTGCATCAACCACAAATTGCGGCGATTGAGCTTTCAAGATCGCATGCAGTGTTTGCGGTTTCGGACAGGAGAGGATTGCTCCTGCCGGTTTGGCTGTAAGCTCATTGCCCATTAATGTTGCACTGGCCTGATTCCATACAACAACAGCTTGCAGCTGTTCGCACCCTGCGGATGTAAGTTGAGCTTCGGTGAGGTTCAAATCCATACGGCCACTTAATGTCATCGGCAGTGTCGGTACAAAGTTATTGATACTGCTGGCCGGCAGGCTAACCCGCCACTCACGCAGCTGCCAGCCTGACCAAGTACGGCGCACTTCACCGTGACCTGCAATATGCAGCTCACTGTTTTGACCGAGTTTGAGTTCAACGGCCGGTTGCAGTTGCAGTAATGCCAGCCAGTTAATCCGCCAGCTAACTTCCCCTAAATCCCACTGCTGATAGCGGGCTTGGGCGGCACTGCCCTGCCACCAATAACCGTTAAGCGTACCCAGTTTTAGCTCCGGTTGGATAACCGTCAGCAGCGGGCGCAGCAGGTAAGCCGGAGCATGAACCATGGCACTGATGCCTACCACACCGACCAATAACAGGGTACTTTTCCACACAGTTCGCATGTTTAAGGTTGCTCCAATTGCAGACGTTCCACTTTCACCATGCCGGATTGTTCGGTGGGAAGCACATCGAGGTACACGACTTCAATACCCTGTTCGAGCCGCAATTTCAGCAGCCAACTGAGCAGCTGATTAAAGGGAAGATCTTCTATCCATAACTGCAGAGATCTCTCTTGTGGTTGCATACGGATCACTTTTAACCCGTTCTGGCTGGCACTTAAGCTGACTTGTTGCGACAGGCTTTGGCTGCTGCTACCCGCTGTGGTGGTTTTGCCCTGCTGCTGTTGCCAACTGCGGATGCTATCCGCCGAGGTTTGTATCTGGGTCAGCAGTTGCTGGTTTTGGCGCAAGCGCAGCGCCTGTTGAGCAATATTGTGATTCAGCGGTTGCCATATCCCCCAGAAAAAAATACCCAGCAGCAAACAGAGCCCGCCCGCTTGTAATAGACGTTTCTCACGTAAGGAGAGCTGTTTCCACCATATTGGCATTAGGGTTTCTCCTTGATAGTGAGTGTGCCGACCACTTGGCCGGCTTCACGTGATAACTGGCCCTGCTCGACCGAAAATTGGTTACTGAGTGCCGAACGCAGTTGCTCAAGCTGGGCAAAATCGGCAGCTTTAGCCTGAATACGCAATGTTTGACGATCACGATCATATTTCATGCCCATAAAACGCACGGAGGTTGCGGTGTTGGCTTGCTGCTCTTTTGTCACGGTTTCGGCCACTTTCCGCAGGCGCGGGATCAGCCCCTGCATAACCGGCTGGCCGCGCATCTGGCGCAATACGCCGTTAAGCTGTGCACGTAAGTTCACCAACCGCTTTTGCTGTGGGAACAGTGCCCGATAAGCGTTTTCCGCCTGTGACTGAGCCTGATCAGCCTGACGGGTCAGTTGCCACAGTTGCACGCCGCGATCGACAAACACCAAGCTGAGTAACACGCAGGCAGCGATAGCCACCTGTTTCCAGCGTTGCCACTGCTGCTGATAGGCGTGCTGCGGAGCAAAATCCCCCGTCAGTAAATTAGCTTTTTGGGTCGCGCCGGCCTGTTGAGCGCCTTGTGCCAGCAGTTCTAACACGGTTTGATGGTGGGAAAGCGCCGTAGCTTCCCACTCCAGTGGCAAGATGGCCACTAACGGTAAGAGTACGTGTGGCAACGGGCTTCGGCTCTGTACGTGCAAACAGTGATCAGCGGCATGCGGCTCAGGTATCAACACTTCAGAAATGGGGTTTTCAGCGATTGCATGGTCAGTCACGGTGCTTTTGGCGGTTACCGTAAGCGCGGGTGCTTCTGCGGCCTTGTTTTTGGCTTGATGACTGAGCGCACTAAACAGGGGTGGCAGCAGGGTTTCTTCAGCGGTAAAACCCTGCCACTGTTGCGGCCTGATCAACCAGTCATCATGCAGTTGTACTGCGCTGATGGTATCAGCATGCAGTGGCAGTGCCAGCCAGTCTGGTAGCAGGCGTTGGGCTTTCAGCCCTGCTGCCGATAGCCATGCCAGCCACTGCTCAATTTTTTGCCGCTGGATGATCGCTACCTGTGCTTCACTTCCACTGCGATGCAGCAGGGCAAAGTGCAGATCATCAATATCTTCGGCCAGATCATCTTCGAGCAGCACCGGCAGTAAGTTTTCGGCCTGCTTGGATGCACCTTTTGGTAGGGTACAAGCACGCACACTAACCTGATGGCCTGGGACCAGTACCCAAAGCGGGTGCTGATGATAATCACTGAGCTGATTAAGTGCGTCTGTGCCAGTCAGTTCGCCACCAATAAGCTGTTTTTGTTGTTCTTTTGACCACAACAACCAACTGACATTACCTGTCGCTTCTGCGGGTAACCGAATAATGAGGACACCGTTCACTCAACTTCTCCTAACTGATGCCGCAGAACATAAAATGAGGACTCTTTTTTACCCTTTGCCAACCCGCTGCGCAGTGTGAGCTCTACCCGCCCAACCTGAGTACGAGAGGTCAGCAGAAAATAGTGGCTGTTGACCGTCAGCATCGGCGTAACGGCTTGTTTAACGGTATCCTCTAATCCTGCAATTTCAGGGGCATTGAGGAAGGCTTGTACGTCAATCCAGCCATCTCGCGGGCGATCACTGATCAATCTTTGTGCCTGTTCAAGTGAAAGGTAGGGGGTAAACAGCGCTTGCAACAACAGGGCTTTATCTTCGGTCAACGTGTTGACGTTAACCTCCAATTTTTTCTCGGGCAATGCGCACAAATAAGGGGCGATGGCCTGATATGTTGCAGCATCTACGCCGTTAACGGCCCGAAATTCACTGACATCGGCCAGCAGTGTGTTTGGTGCAAGATAAGGAACGGGTAAGCCAAGATAGTGGCTATCTTCCACACCGTATTGGGTTTCCACGGTACTGTTGCTGTCAATAAACTCCCACAGGCTGTCGGTGATGACTTCGGCCTGATAGCTGTCAATTAGCTTGTCATCAATGGTGATACCACCGAGCAGCGCTAAAAACTGTTTTGCCAGTAGCGGCCGCTCAATGCTGCCTTCTTGATGTTTTAAACCCGCCATGGCATTGAGATTAAAGCAAGACTGCATGTCAGTTAATTCTGTAGTGATGCTGCCCAAATCAAGCGGGAAAGTCTGCTTTCCAACCGCCCATGGCTGCCCTAAATGAACCCGTTTCTCATCACTTAATGAGGCATTTAATACACTGATAGCCAGAGCTTCACTGCTCATGGCGTACCAGTAGGCCTGCGTGTAGAGCTGCTGGTTCTCGGCCCGCCGGATCTGCTGCTGCAAACGGACGGTCAGCTGACTGGCCAGCACGGTTAAAATCACCAACAACATCAGCACCACAACCAGTGCCATACCGGAACGGGGTGGGGTTCGCATGCGGCGGGCGGCCAAAAAAGGAAGGTGTGGCATCAGTTGCTGCCCTCTTCGTTATTTTGATCCGGTTGTGCGCTAATACCGCTGCCGAGTAGCCAGATTCGCTCTATCTCTCCGCGACCGGTCAGCGTTAATGTCAGACGCATTGCTTGTGGCAGGCTGCTGGCTTCTGTCCAGCCATCTTGCCAGCCCTCACCGTTATAAAAGGCGAATTTCATGTTATCCACATTATTCAAATCAGTACGCACAGTCGTTACACTTCGGCTCGGAGCATCAACCACCCGCCCGGTCTCTTAGA
>CAMTGL010000082.1 GCA_947071955.1 uncultured Plesiomonas sp. | reverse complement strand
AAGGTGACTTGCGCGCCGCGCTGCATCAGAGCATGTGCCAACAGCGCACTGGCAATCCCGCCGCCGATAATAGCAACATCCTGCAAGTGGCTGGCTTTGGGGCGTGCATAGCAGGCAGCAATCGGTGCTGTTGGTATGTGATCTGATAATGGGAATAACACTCTGTCGGCAACATGTCCGTGCAACATTTCGCGTTTATGTGCAAAGCCTTTGCGACGTATCACGCTAAAACCGGCCGCTTGCAGCCCGCGACGTACAAAGCCTGCGGCGGTAAAGGTTGCAAATGTGCCTGAATCACGCGTTAGCCGCACCATCTGTTCAAACAGGGTTTGTTGCCACATATCGGGGTTTTTTGACGGTGCAAAACCATCTAAAAACCACGCATCAATACTGCGATCATAACTGTGGTTGAGTGCCGGCAGAGTCTGATTAACATCTCCAAACCATAAATCAAGCACCACAGTGCCTTGATCAAGCAGCATCCGCTGACAACCAGAGAGGGGAAGCGGCCAGTGCTTATGTAATTCATTACAGAGATCGGCCAATTGTGGCCATGACTGGTGCGCCAATTGCAGGTCAGAGATTGATAACGGAAACTTCTCAAAACTGATAAAATGCAGACGTTTTAACGCAGCATGTGGGTTTTCTATCTTGAATTGACGAAAAGCCTGCCATACTGTCAGAAAATTAAGGCCCGTACCAAAACCGGTTTCAGCAATAATAAAGGCGTGTGCTTCGTGTGAGTGCCAGCGCTCGGGCAGCTGATTCCCATTAAGAAAGACATATTGCGTCTCTTCCAGCCCATTATCGTTGGAAAAATAGACATCACCAAATTCAGAAGAGACTGGCGTACCTTGTTCGTTAAAATGCAGAGTTGCCTGTTGAATCAAAGAGTTGTTCACTGTAAGTAAACTCAAAAATGGAACTTGACGGTATTGTAACAGCACCGACCACTCGACAAAATGTGGAAAGCTGACCACTTCTCGACAACAAAACCGTTAAACTTTGGCCAATTGCAAAGCGTTAAGGATGTTTTAGGCATGAAAAGAGCCGTAATTACAGGATTCGGAATCGTTTCCAGCATCGGGAATAATAAAGCAGAAGTTCTGGATTCGTTGAAAGCCGGTCGCTCTGGTATCACTTTCTCCGAAACGCTGCGTGACATGAACATGCGCAGTCAGGTTTGGGGCGCCATCAAATTAGATCTTACCGGCCTGATTGATCGAAAGTGTACCGTTTTATGAGCGATGCTTCCGCATTTGCTTATCTTGCAATGCAAGAAGCGATTACCGATGCCGGTTTGAGCGATGAGCTGGTCTCTAATGACCGTACAGGTCTGGTTGTCGGTACCGGTGGTGGTTCGCCACGCAATCAAATTGCTGCCGCTGATGCTATGCGCTCACGCGGTCTGCGTGGTGTTGGCCCGTATATGGTGCCAAAAACCATGACTTCTGGCGTTTCAGCTTGCTTGGCAACGCCGTTTAAAATTCGTGGTATCAACTACTCTATCAGCTCAGCCTGTGCGACATCAGCACACTGTATTGGTCATGCAGTTGAGCAGATCCAACTGGGTAAACAAGATGTCGTGTTTGCCGGTGGCGGCGAAGAGCTTGACTGGTCAATGGCGATGGAATTTGATGCCATGGGTGCACTGTCAACCAAATATAACGAAACACCAGAGCTGGCTTCTCGTACTTATGATGCAGGCCGTGATGGTTTTGTTATCTCTGGCGGCGGCGGCATGGTCGTGGTGGAAGAGCTGGAGCATGCGCTGGCACGCGGTGCGAAAATTTATGCTGAAATCGTCGGCTACGGTGCAACATCAGATGGTTACGACATGGTCGCACCGTCAGGTGAGGGCGCAGTACGCTGCATGAAGATGGCAATGCACGGTGTTGATACCCCAATTGATTACATCAATACCCACGGCACATCTACTCCGGTTGGCGATGTAAAAGAGTTAGGTGCAATTCAAGAGATGTTTGCTGGTGATGCTTGCCCAGCTATTTCAGCAACCAAAGCGATGACCGGCCATGCGCTGGGCGCGGCGGGTGTGCATGAAGCTATTTACAGTCTGCTGATGATGGAGCACAGCTTTATTGCGCCAAGCATCAACATTGATCAGCTTGATGAGCAAGCAGCAGGGCTGAATATCATCACTGAAACTACCGAGCGTGAGCTGACGACTATTATGTCAAACAGCTTCGGTTTTGGCGGCACCAATGCCACACTGGTGATGCGTAAATTTAAGCAGTAATTATTTTACTGCTGATCTTATGACAGTTGCGCCGTATATGCGCGTTATGATGCTATCAGCAAACCATTAATTAAGATGGCATGATAACGGAAAATATAAGCCTTATACGGCAGACATCATATATTGCATCGCATACACTGGAAAAATAGCCTGAGTTTCTCAGGCTATTTTTTTGTCTTATTTTTCTCTGCATCCCACCCATGTAGCGCTATTATCAATAGCCTCGGTATAGTGTTGCTCGATATACTGTCGTTTTCGCTTGTCACTTTTGCCTTGCTTACCCGATGTTGTTGTTAGGATTATCTATGTTGCGTGCTTTAGCTTACCAGTGCCCTCTTTGTCACCAACCCTTGGCACAAAAAACGGTGCAAAATAGTCAGCAGTGGTGCTGTGCTAATCATCACCAGTTTGATTGTGCCAAAGAGGGCTATGTCAATTTAATGCCGGTACAGCATAAACGCTCGAAAAATCCGGGAGATAACAAAGAGATGATGCAGGCGCGTCGCGCATTTTTAGATGCCGGATATTACCAGCCGTTGCGCGATAAAGTGGCTTCTCTATTAGTAGAGACATTGCTGGCAGATAAACAGCTGCAAGACGACCGTGCGTTAACGCTATTAGATATTGGCTGTGGTGAGGGGTATTACACCTCTGCATTTGCTGATGCGCTCTCTTTACCACCGGCTGGAGTAGGCCAAGCGGCGTTGGCCACTGATGCCTCTTTATCCACCCGTGTCATTGGGCTGGATATCTCGAAAGTGGCGATCCGCTATGCAGCCAAGCGTTACCCACAGTGCGATTTTTGTGTCGCGTCTAGCCAGCGTTTGCCGTTTAACGATCAGAGCCTTGATGCTGTGGTGCGTATTTATGCCCCCTGTAATGCTGCAGAGCTGGCACGCACGCTCAGAGAGGGCGGAATTGTGATTACCGTTTCACCTGCGCCGCGCCATTTGTATCAACTCAAAGAGCAGGTTTATGGGGATGTAGTGCTGCACCCGTGTGCAGATGAACACCTTGATGGTTTTACTCTGGTTGAAGATCTGCGTTTATCGTACCCGATGATGCTCAGTGGTTCAGCAGCCGAAGCCTTGTTACAGATGACGCCGTTTGCTTGGCGTGCGGCTGAATCTGTGTGGGAATGGTTACGGGCTCAGGATCAATTTGCCTGTGAAACGGATTTTGCTGTACGGGTACACCGCCGTAACCGTGTGCTTTGTGATTAAACTCACATCAAAGCCGATCCTCTGCTACAATCCCCCCCCTGTGGTACGCCTCGGTCTGTACCTCATGTTGGCGTAGGCAATTTGCCGCGCCCTGATAATGAACTCAGCAGGAGACCGACCCGCAATCATTGTGGGAAGCTGAGTTCGGGAGCATAATTTTTATGTCTGTTGAAAACATGGAATCATTTGATTCTCTTGGCCTGTGCGATGAGTTGTTACGCGCAGTTGCTGAACAGGGTTATAGCCAGCCCACCCCGATTCAGCGTCAGGCCATTCCGGTGGTGCTGCAAGGCCGCGATATTATGGCCAGCGCCCAAACGGGAACAGGCAAAACAGCAGGTTTTACCCTGCCTTTATTGCAGCAATTAAGCACGCAGCCGCAGCCTAAAGGGCGTCGTCCTGTGCGGGCTCTGATTTTAACTCCAACGCGTGAGCTGGCCGCTCAGGTGTGGGAGAACGTACGCGAGTACAGTAAATACCTGCCAATCCGTTCACTGGTTGTGTTCGGCGGCGTGAGCATCAACCCGCAGATGATGAAACTGCGTAGTGGTGTTGATGTGTTGGTAGCAACACCGGGTCGTTTGCTCGATCTGGTACAGCAAAATGCAGTATCACTGGCAAAAGTTGAAACGCTGGTGCTGGATGAAGCCGATCGTATGCTCGATATGGGCTTTATCCATGATATTCGTAAGGTTTTAGCTTACCTGCCAAATAAGCGTCAGAACCTGCTGTTCTCAGCAACGTTTTCTGATGACATTAAAGGTCTGGCTGATAAATTACTGAAAAATCCACAGCTTATTGAAGTGGCTCGCCGTAATACCGCTTCTGAGCAGGTTGAACAGCGTGTGCATTTGGTTGACCGCAAGCGTAAACGTGAACTGCTGTCATACCTGATTGGTAAAGATCAGTGGCGTCAGGTGCTGGTGTTTACCCGTACTAAGCACGGCGCAAACCATCTTTCTGAGCAGCTTGAGCGTGATGGTATTACCTCAGCAGCAATTCACGGCAACAAGAGCCAAGGTGCCCGTACCCGTGCACTGGATGATTTTAAATCCGGTAAAGTGCGAGTACTGGTTGCAACTGATATTGCTGCACGGGGTCTGGATATTGATCAGCTACCGTATGTGGTGAACTTTGAGTTGCCAAACGTGGCTGAAGACTATGTGCACCGTATCGGCCGTACTGGTCGTGCCGGTTGCGAAGGTCTGGCATTGTCGCTGGTTTGTGTTGATGAACACAAATTGCTGCGTGATATTGAGCGCTTATTAAAGCGTGAAATTCCAAAGCAGGCGATTGATGGTTTTGAGCCAGATCCATCAATTCGTGCTGAACCGATTGCCAATGGTCGTCAGGGTAATGGTCGCGGTCGTAGCGGTGGTCAGGGTCAGGGTAATGGCCGTGGTCGTAGCGGTGCAGCACCGCGCCGTGAGGGTAATTCAGAATCACGCAGCAGCGGCCCGTACTCTCAAGGCCCGTATGGTAATGAAGGCCGTCCACGCCGTGATCGTGATGCGTCAGCTTCTGATCGTCGTCCAAATAGCGGTCAGCCACGTCGCCGTCCGTCAAACTAAGCGTATACAGAGTCAGTGATGTTTCACTGACTCTGTAATACAAAAAAACCGCCGCAGTGTAAGCTGTCGGCGGTTTTTTTATCGATTAAGGGCTACCCGATAATCGCATGCGGTAAATAGCGGGAGAGATCTTGGGTGATCAGTGAGGCATCTTCGCGGATCGCAATCCCCGCCGGTTGATCATCAATTAGCCAACTGCCAATCAGGGTATAGTTATCGGCAAATTTAGGCAACGGATGATAGGCCTGATAGATCATGCCCTCATCACCATACGGGCCATCCACCTCATACACCGTTTGGTTATTCTGCACGATACTGATATTTGCCCCTTCACGGGAAAATAGCGGTTTGACCACGTAATCTGTCAGTGCTGATTTGGCCGGATCATCGGAGAAATAGGAAGCTAACAGGTTTGGATGATGCGGAAACAGCTTCCACAGCATTGGCAGCAGAGCTTTATTTGAGATAATCGATTTCCACATGGGCTCTAACCAGTTCACCTGCGCGCTGTGCAGATGTTCGGCGTAGCCTTCACGCATCATAAACTCCCACGGATAGAGTTTGAACATCCATTCGATAATCTGATCATCGCTATCAGTAAAGCGGCCGTTTTCGCCTAGCCCAATCTCTTCGATAAACACAAATTTGGTGTTTAGCCCGGCTTCTTTAGCGCAGTCTTCCAGATATTGCACTGTCCCGCGATCTTCTTCGGTATCTTGGCAGCAGGTAAAGTGCAAAGTATGCGGGCTATTCGGTGCAAGCTGATGAAACCGCTGGATTAGCGTATCTTGTACCCGATTGAATTGATCACTATCACGCCGTAACTGGCCGCGATCGACATTATCTTCTAGCCACAACCACTGCCAGAAAGCCGTTTCAAACAGTGAGGTCGGGGTATCGGCATTATTTTCGTACAACTTGGCCGGTGATTGGCCGTCGTAGGCCAGATCAAGCCGTGAATAGAGGCTAGGATCCCGCCGGTGCCACGAATCTGCAACCTGTTGCCAGAGAGGTTGGGGGATTTGAAAGCGACGCAGCAATGCTTCATCACGCACCACCTGATCAACAACCTCAAGGCACATTTGATGAAGCTCTTGGGTGGGTTGCTCTAAATCCTCTTCAATTTGTTGCAGACTGAATTGGTAGTAGGCGGTTTCATCCCAGTAGGGCTCGCCGTACATGGTATGAAAACCAAAACCAAATTCGGCGGCCTGTTGTCGCCAATGTGGTCGCTCTTTACAGGGTATTCGAAACATTATCCCCCCCAGCTGCGGCTGGAGCTGCTGCTTTTTCCTGATGAGTAAGAGCGTGAGCTCTCTTTACTGCCCCAGTTTGATTTCGCTTCAACTGTTGATCCAAATCCACCGCGTGAAATGGTGCGGGTGGTGGCAGGTTTGGATTTCAGCGCATTATTGTCGAGTACAACGCGGCTGTTACTGCCAGCTTTGCCATAGCTGTAGCCGTCTGCCGTTGTCCAAGAACCGTAGTTGCGGTTATTGGGGTTTTTCGGGGTAAATACAGGCACATTGCTGTAACTTGGTCGACCACTGTTCATCATTTTACCGAACATATAGCCTGCCATCATCGGCATAAACCAATTGGTACCGGGTGATTGTATGCACTGTCCTGCACCAAACTCGGCATTACAATCGGCTGCTGAGTTATATTTAGGGGCAGTTTTTGCTGCCTCTGCCAGTGCATTTTGGTATGCGCTCTGGCACTCAGCGGCAAGTTCTGGGTTTTGGTTTATGCAATCAGAGAGATTTTTAAACACTTCCGCTGAAATTTGTGGTTGTGCTTCTTCGCCGCACCCTGCCAGCACCAAACCAGCAACCGCTACCGACAGCGGGGCAAGGTTAAACGGTCTCCAACTTTTGCGTAGTTTTTCCCGCAGAATTGTCTGGCTGCGTTTCATTCTGCTCTCCTTTAATAAGTCATGCAGGCTGCGTTGAGCAAACCAACAGAGATAGACATGCTCGCCATTAATATTGCCGCACCGGTTTCATTATTGGTGATGCGTTCGGCAAAGCTGGGCATAAAACCAAAGCGCACAATCAAGAAGGCGATGACCTGTGCCAGCATTGCCACTATTCCCCAGACGATAAAATCAAACACACTGACAGAGTTGCTGGCGGCACTGGCAATCGCCAGACTGTAGCCGATAAATGCACCTGATAGGGTAATCGCGGCGGCAACATTTTTCTCTTCTTTGACCAGCGTCCACTCATCGTAAGGGGTGATTTTTACGTAAACCCATTTGAATAGCATCAGCATAAAAAGAGATGCAAAAAAGTAGAGAGCAAATGATCCTAATCCTGACAATAGTGACACAGAGTCCTCCTTGGCACAGGGTTAATTCTAACAACACACTCATCGTGTTAATGGTGCACAGTGTATGGCATACAGGGTATACCGGCCTTAAATCACACTAAAATCACTGGCGGTAAGGTTTATTCCGGTGCTGATCACTAAGGCGCGTTCTTGATCGTTAAAGATCTGTTTCTCTTCACCTGAGATCATCACAAATTCATCAACACTGTCATTGGCTTGGCGTTGATACAGCATGACAAATTGGTCGGTTTCAGCCGGAAATTGTGTGCCAGCACTCCAGGTTTTCTCTGTCATCGCAACCGGGCGTTCATTATGCCAAACTTTGTCAAACTGCTCACCTTCAAGCTGCCATGTAGGTTTGACTATCTCTTGTGCGAGGGTTTTATCCCACTTGGTTTGCGTATCAATGGCACCGGTTTCGTAGAAATACCATAATTTGACATCAACGACGTTTATATCTTGTGTTCCGCCTTGTTGCAGCACTTGCACAAAGCCATCGTCATCCGTGTAGAAACGCAGTAATCGGCTGTTATTATCAAGCTGTACCTCGCCGACGGCCTGAATAATTTGGCTGCGTGCTGCGCCTTCAAAAATTACATGCGGTTCAATCAGGCGCAGAGCCAAATCATCAAATTCAATTGCGCCACCTAAGCGTAAACCCAATACTTCAGGGGCACTTGGCGCAGCAGAAACTGGGGGTGTTTTTTTCTTAAACCAGTCAAACATACGGTGGTTTCCTGACAGGTAAATATAGTCAAAAGCCCAGACGGTGCATGGCACTGACTGGGCTTGAGTTAGCAAGATGAGAGCGTATTAATTGCCGTTTTTACGCGCCATAATACGGGCTAGTTCATCTTTTGCCGAGCTAGTAGGTGCACCACCAATACCGGCTTGCTTGAGTTTAGCCTGTAGTGCATCACCACTCTCTTGAGCATGTTGCTCACTGGCCGCTTCCAGTTTTGCTTGCTGCTCTGCTTGCTTTTGCTTGATGCGATCGAGCGATTCTACTGCCGTGCGCATTTTAGAGTTTGCACCCACATTACGGGCAGAAACAGAGGCCTGAGCTTTTTGCACAGTTTCAGTGGCTTTGACCATATCAACTTGCTGTTCAAGCTGGCGGAGTTTCGCTTTTGCTTGCGTAATATTGGTGCG
>CAMTGL010000081.1 GCA_947071955.1 uncultured Plesiomonas sp. | reverse complement strand
GTATAATGCCAGAAAAGGTAATAAAACACGCATGGGTTAAATCTCCAGATGCCGATTAGCCAGCAGGGTCGCAAATGGGCCATCAGCTTGGCTTAGAGTGGCAAAATCACCTTGTTGTACCAACATTCCGTTATCCATCAGCCAGATTTGCTCGCAGTGTTTAATATCCTCAATACGGTGCGTGATCATAAAGGTGGTCTGTTTTTCTGCGGCCAGCATCAGAGCTGACATGACTAATTGTTCGCTACGAGCATCTAAACTGGCTGTCGGTTCATCGAGCAATAAAAAACGGGAATCACGCAGTAGCGCTCGTGCAACGGCAAGGCGTTGCGCTTGTCCGACTGACAGCCCGACACCGTGATCACCCAGTGGCGTATCAATACCCTGTGGCAGTTTATCGATAAACTCACTGGCATAGGCGGCATTCAGTGCCTGTTCGATGCTGTGCTGATCAACGGTATCTAACCCCAGCGTGAGGTTATCGCGTAGAGATCCTTGTAGCAGCAGCGGGTTCTGCCCGACCCAAGCCAAATGTTGCCGCCATGAGGCTTTATCCAGCCGATTAAGTTCTTGTCCTGCAATAAGCAGTGAGCCGCGATACGGTAAGAATCCGAGTAGCGCGTTCATTAATGAGGTCTTGCCTGCACCGCTTTTTCCAACCAGTGCAATACGCTGACCAGCATCAATTGTAAAGTTCAGAGGCCCAGCCAACACTTTTCCTTGTGGCGAGAGGATCTCAAGATCAGTAGCAACAAGAGAAAACGGCTGTAGTGGTTGGAGAGAAAACAACTCAGCAGAAGGGCTAGATACGTGCTCGGTTGAGTGTGCGTAATGGGTTTTACCCTTAGCTGCGTCAGTGGTTGCTGTTTCATGGGGATTGTCAGCTTCTTTTTCTATTACAGGCTTTTCTACCGCAAGAAATTCAACCAGTGTTTCTGCCGCACCAATGGCTTGGGCTTTGGCATGATAAAACGTACCCAAATCACGTAAAGGCTGATAAAACTCGGGTGCAAGAATTAAGACTAAAAAACCGGCAAATAAGGTAACAACCTGATCATAATGCCCAAAATTCAGTTCACCGAGGAAAGAGAAACCAAAATAGACGGCAACCACGGCAATAGAGAGTGAGGTAAAAAACTCCAGTACTGCCGAAGAGAGGAATGCCATATACAGCACTTCCATCGTGCGGTGGCGAAAATCTTCTGCATCAGCATGAATATGGTCAACTTCAGCTTGAGCGCGATTGAAAATACGCAGTGTTTCTAGCCCCCGCAAACGGTCTAAAAATGAGCCGCTCAAACGGGCTAAGGCTTTAAAGTTGCGGCGGTTAGCATCTGCCGCACCCATGCCGACCAGTGCCATAAAAAAGGGAATCAACGGGGCAGTGGCCAGAAGGATCAAGCCAGCGGCCCAATTTATTGGGAACACGACACAGAGCACAATCAATGGTACGAATACAGCCAGATACATTTGCGGCAGATAGCGCGCAAAGAAATCCTGCATATCTTCAATCTGCTCAAGCACCATGGTGGCCCATGCACCGGCCGGTTTGCCTTTAATCCACGCAGTGCCAAGTGAATCTAGGTGATTGAGTACCAGTGAGCGAATTTTGGTGCGGACTTCAACGCCGCATTGAAATGCGCAGCGTTCACGCAGCCGCGTCACCAGTGCGCGTACAATAACCGTGCCTATCAAGGCAACAAAGTAACCACTCAATGATTCACGTGGTTGATGAAGAATAATCAGATCATTGAGCAAGGTGGCCAGCAGCCAGGCTTGCAGTGCGATGAGAAGCCCCGAACATAACCCCAGCAGCATGGTTAGCGTTAACCAGCGGCGCGCCAGTTTGCTTTGTTGTTTTAGCCAGCGGGTCAGTTCGCGTTGTTTGAGTTTATCCATGAGTGCAGTGTCTTAACAGCCCTAGAAATACGGCTCTGTGGCCGTTACTAACGAATGAGTAAACGGGAGCATTTGCTCCCGTTGTCATGGTGCTTATTTTCCGAGAGCATCAAGGTAACGTTCGGCATCCAGTGCTGCCATGCAACCTGTTCCAGCAGAGGTAATGGCTTGGCGATAAATGTGATCCATTACATCACCGGCGGCAAATACACCCTGAATGCTACTTTGGGTAGCATTACCTTCTGTTCCTGACTGCACTTTAATGTAGCCACCGTTTAGCTCAAGCTGGCCTTGGAAAATCTCGGTATTCGGGCTATGCCCAATGGCTACGAACAAGCCGTTTACCGTCAGCTCGTTGGTGGTGTCACTTTCGGTGCTGCGCAGACGCAGACCCGTCACACCCATATCATCACCCAGAACTTCATCGAGTGTGTGGTTGGTGTGCAACACAATATTGCCATTGGCCACTTTATCCATCAAACGGGAGATCAGAATTTTTTCGGCGCGGAAGGTGTCGCGGCGGTGAATCAGATGTACTTCAGATGCGATATTAGAGAGGTACAACGCCTCTTCAACAGCACTGTTACCACCGCCAATCACCGCAACAGCTTGATTACGATAGAAGAAACCATCGCACGTTGCGCAGGCTGAAACGCCACGGCCTTTAAACGCCTCTTCAGACGGCATGCCCAAATAACGGGCAGAAGCGCCAGTTGCGATAATCAGCGCATCGCAAGTATATTCTGTGCTGTCGCCAAACAAACGTAGCGGGCGAGATTGCAGATCAACTCGATTGATGTGATCAAAAATAATCTCAGTATTAAATTTTTCCGCATGTGCTTTCATGCGATCCATCAGCAGCGGGCCAGTCAGCTCATCGGCATCGCCGGGCCAGTTTTCCACTTCCGTCGTGGTGGTCAGTTGTCCGCCTTGCTGCATACCGGTAACAAGAACCGGATTAAGGTTTGCACGGGCTGCATAAACGGCGGCGGTATATCCAGCAGGGCCTGAGCCCAAAATCAATAATTTGCAATGTTTTGTCGATGTCATTGTTATTCTCCACGTACGACAGGTGTGCTGCCGATTGTAGGTAAATTGTGTCAGCAAAAACAGTAAAAAAAGGCACTTTGTACTGATGATACGGATTATCAGGCGTAAGAATCATCAGTAAAATTCCTCTGATTACAGGAATAATGTGATTTAGCAGGAAGATATGCGGAATTTCTCTCACCGACAAAAGAAATTCTGCATTTTATTCATAATAGCCAACATGGTATTTCATTTCTGAATCGGCCGATCATGCACCCTGCAAAATGGCTCTGAGTGGCGTGAAGGGAAGATTCAAGCTGTCAGCCACCGAACGGGATGTCAGTTTCCCACGATAGATATTCAGCCCATTTGCTAGATGAGGGTTATTTTGCATGGCCGTTAAGCAGCCCTGATCTGCTAGCTGTATAATATAAGGCAACGTGGCATTGCACAGGGCTAATGTGGCTGTTTTGGCTACTGCTCCCGGCATATTAGCGACACAATAATGCACAATATTATCAATGATATACGTTGGATTATCGTGTGTGGTGGGGTGCGAAGTTGCAAAGCATCCCCCCTGATCAATAGCAACATCAACCAGTACCGTTCCTGCTTTCATGATTTTAAGATCATCACGGCTGAGTAATTTTGGTGCGCTTGCACCCGGAATAAGCACTGCGCCAATAATTAAATCTGCGTGGGTTATCGCAGACTGAATCGCGGCATGGGTTGGGCTGAGCAGTTGAACACGGCCTGCGAACTCAGTGTCTAGGCGGCGTAATGTATCAATATTGTTATCAAACAGGGTAACGGTTGCCCGCATACCGACCGCAATTCGTGCGGCATTAGCACCAACCACACCTCCACCAAAAATCACCACATTCGCCGCAGGAATTCCCGGAACACCGCCAAGTAAAATGCCCGATCCCCCTTGTGATTTTTCCAGTGCATGTGCGCCTGCTTGTACCGCCATACGACCGGCAACTTCAGACATGGGTGCTAAAAGCGGCAGACCACCGAGTGCATGGGTCACGGTTTCATAAGCAATACAAATTGCATCGCTTTGCAGTAAAGCGTGAGTCTGTTCCACATCTGCTGCCAGATGGAGATAGGTAAAAAGCACCTGAGAGGGGAGAAGTTTGGTACGTTCTACTGTTTGTAGCTCTTTTACTTTGACAATCATCTCTGCATTTGCGAAAACATCATCTGAGGAAGAAACAATACGCGCTCCTGCAGCAATATAATCGGCATCGGTAAAACCGATCTGACTGCCTGCATGAGTTTGGACAAGGAGTTGATGGCCATGAACAGAGAGTTCTTTCACGCCAGCAGGAGTCATCCCAACGCGATATTCATGGTTTTTGATCTCTTTAGGAATACCAATAATCATCTGAGTACCTCGCGGCAAATGGTGTATAACGCTGAAGGTTTGTGAATCCTCTGTATATGTTGCTAGTATATAACGACTAAGTTGGTATGGTGTTTCTTTTTTGGGTTAGGATGCAGCATTAATTCACGCAAGGACGAAACGGGTGGAGTAAAATGACAGAGAATAAAAAGCGGCCAAGCAAAGATCTCGACAGAATAGATCGTAATATTCTGAATGAGCTACAAAAGGACGGGCGTATATCCAACGTTGAATTATCAAAGCGCGTCGGTTTATCACCCACTCCCTGTTTAGAACGGGTACGGCGCTTAGAGCGTCAGGGTTTTATTAACGGTTATACGGCGTTATTAAACCCGCATTATTTAGATGCATCTTTATTGGTATT
This sequence comes from uncultured Plesiomonas sp., assembly GCA_947071955.1. Lineage (GTDB taxonomy): Bacteria > Pseudomonadota > Gammaproteobacteria > Enterobacterales > CAMTGL01 > Plesiomonas. Next base: position 3,991 of record CAMTGL010000081.1, on the reverse strand, counting down.
TGTTGAAATAACCTTAAACCGTGGCGCACCTGATGTGTTCGAGCAATTTAATGCCGCCGTGCAAAAGCTTGAAGAGATCCAAGAGTGCCATCTGGTTTCCGGTGATTTTGACTACCTGCTGAAAACACGTGTACCTGATATGTCAGCGTACCGTAAGTTATTAGGTGAAACCTTACTGCGTTTGCCGGGTGTGAATGACACGCGTACTTACGTTGTAATGGAAGAGGTAAAACAGACCAATCGTTTGGTGATAAAGACTCGTTAAATAACAAGATGAGTATGAAGGGTGCAAAACTCGTTCAGCTTAGTTAAAATACTGGTCATTCATCCAGATCAAAACGCTCGAGCGGCTTGTGCCGCTCGGCGTATTTTTGGTCGTTAATATTGACTCCTGGAGAGACATTTTTGAGCCAGGTACTCGCAGAAAAAAAAGCGCGAACCAATAAGAAATTAAGTGGATTACACCGCATCATGGAAGCATTCTTGATTGTGGGTGTTATTTTTGCTGTCTATATGATGGTTGCACTGCTTAGCTTTGACCCCTCAGATCCGAGCTGGTCGCAAGCTTCATGGCATGATGCAATACAAAATATTACCGGTGCGGTAGGGGCGTGGGTTGCTGATACGCTGTTCTTATCGGTCGGAGTGCTTGCTTATACCGTGCCGCCAATTATGGTGCTTGCCGCATGGGTGATGTTCCGTCGCCGTAGCGATGATGAACCGTTTGATTTCCTAAATTTAGCATTACGCCTGATTGGTGTTGTGCTGCTGATTGGCGCATCTTGTGGGTTAGCCGCCATCAGTATTGATGATTTTTACTATTTTCCTTCCGGTGGGTTTATCGGTGCGGCTATCAGCAACTACAGTGTGCCTTGGTTCTCGCAAATCGGTGCTACCCTGATTTTGTTGTGTGTCTGGGCATCAGCAGTGACCCTATTTACCGGTTTGTCATGGCTGACGTTGGCCGAAAATATTGGTGCCGCAATTTTAAGTCCGGTGGCTTTCTTTTCGGGTGGTGGTACTCGCCGTCGTGAAATGCTGACGGAAAAAGCTGCGGCAGATAAAGCGGCACGTGAAGCGGATGATGCCGATTATGTTGATCAACAAGGTTATGATCATGAAGATGATGATGAATACTTTGATGACGAAGCGCTTGATGAGCAGGAAGAGCGTGCTGCAGCAAAGATAAAAAACAGTAAAAAGCAGCCGCAAAAAAATCAACAGCGCACGCGTGATCTTGATCTGCATGATAACTCATCAGAAGATGATGCCGATAAAGATGATATAGACAGTGATGATGTATTGCTGCAATCGCCACGTCGTGCGAAGAAAAATGCGGTGACAGAGACCACGAGCACGGATGAGTCAGCCACAAAAAAGCCTAAGATGGATGACAAGGATACTGTCATGCCATCTTTGCATGCTCACCGCACGGATGATGATATTTCACTCAGTACTCATACTGACACGGCAATGAAAGCGGTAGCACCGCCTTTATTTGACCAAGAGCCTGAGATAAATAACCTCAGCTTCAAAGAGCCAGAGATAAAATCTGCTGTTGCATCAGCATCTGTATTGGCTATGTCATCAACAGCCGTTACTCCTTCGCAGCCAGCAACAATTCACGTTGATGATAGTCATGAGCAAGACAACTGGTTTGAGCCACAAGTTGATCTGGCTGGGCTTGACGCGCTTATGGCGATGGATCCCTCTCCAGTTCAGGCTGATATTCGTTCACCTGAAAAGGCAGCGGCATTTAACAGCCAAAGCATTAATCCGGGGTTGGATGAAGAGATCTCTCCATTTGGTTCAGCATTTTCTGATGCCTCATCAGCCGCCAGTATTGCAGGAAGTTCAGTTGTTGCCGCGACGACTTCAGTAGCTAGCGCGTCAAGTGGTAGCTCACCGTTTAGTTTCTCCGCGCACTCAGAGGCAGGTGATTCAAATATTAGCAGCAGTGCAGCAGGGGAGAACGACGATCTTCACGATGTATCCGCGCACAGTTTTAGCGCTCATCACGCTGATGATACTGATACCACCTATACACCGAAATCACAGGTTAAGCCTAACGTACCTGAAATGCCGCGGCCAAATCCGGTTAAAATTCCAACCCGCCGTACATTAGCATCGCTGGGTATTAAACTACCGTCTGAGCGTATTGCCGAGCAACGTCAGCGTGAAATCGAGCAGCAAGAGCAAGAAAACTCTCAGAATAAGCAGATTGAAGATGCGCTAAAGCGCGAGAATCCGCTAATCCCTGGGGTTGAAGTGCCTACATTTTTTGCCCAGCAGCAAGATGATGATGTGACGAGTGCGTACTCGTTTACTGCGCGTGATGAAAGTGATACTCAACGCGTAGCCGATCAGCATACGGCAACTCAATATGCAGCTGCCACAAATGCTGCCATGCACAGCGCTGCAATCCAAAATGCCGCAGTTGCTACTGCTGAACGTGCTGCATACACCGTTGATAATTTGAACAGCAATACTCGCGTAAGCGCAAACAACGGTATTATTAGTACACCTGTTGACGATGATGAGGCACTAAACGCACGTTTACAGGCTGAATTTGAAGCGCATGAAAATGCCCGTTTGCAGCGTGCAGTGGAAGCCGTACGTAAACCTCTGCAATTTGAGTCATCAGAAGTATCGGATAAATCGGGCCAGTCAACGCGAACAGAACCGACTTTTACCTTTGAACCGGTAGTAGAGCAACCGTCTGAACCTTTGTTTACTTTTGAACCTGTACCCGAGCCTGAGTCCGTATCACAATCGGCATTAACACCACAGCCAAGCACAGTACCGACATCAGCATACGCTACGTCGGCACTGGCAGCGGTAACGCCAGCAGCTGATTCTGCATTGACTCGTGCGCCAAGTACAAATACAGCAAATCTCAGTGCAAGTTCGCCAAGTACATACACCACGCAATCGGAAAGGATACAAACCTTACAGCCAGAGCCTTCTCGCAATAATCCTCTACGGCCGGTCCGTACTGAACCTGTGATGAGCACATCGTGGGATTCGAATCGCCACACACAAGAAGAGGATCGCGCAGAAGATCGCCGTACACAGGTAAGACAAGATGTCGAACAAGAGATAGCGGTACAGGATCAACAAGATCTGCAAGATGAAGAAGAGGCATTGCGCTATCAGGCACAGGCGGCCGAAATTGCCCGCATGCGTAAACGTGCTGAACAAGAGAATCTGGCTTTTTTACACCCCTTCTTAATGCAGCAAGAAGAGACAATGCCAAAGCCAACCACACCGCTGCCAACACTCGAATTGCTGGCAAAGCCAACCAATGCCGAACAGCCAGTCAGTGATCAAGAGCTTGAAGCTACAGCACGTTTGGTTGAAGAGCGTTTGAATGACTACCGTATTAAAGCGGATGTAGCGGAAATTTCACCGGGACCGGTAATTACCCGTTTTGAACTTGACCTTGCTCCGGGTGTTAAAGCGGCACGTATTTCTAACTTATCGCGCGATTTGGCTCGTGCACTGTCTACCTCCGCGGTACGTGTGGTTGAAGTCATACCCGGAAAATCGTATGTGGGTTTAGAGTTACCGAATAAAAACCGACAAACCGTTTTCTTACGCGAAGTGCTCGATTGTGACGCTTTCCGCCAAAGCACATCGCCACTGACAGTGGTGTTGGGTAAAGATATTGCTGGTAAGCCTGTTGTGGCTGACTTGGCAAAAATGCCACATCTGCTGGTGGCCGGTACAACAGGTTCGGGGAAATCAGTCGGTGTTAATGCCATGATCCTCAGCATCTTGTACAAGGCGACACCTGATGAAGTTCGTTTCATCATGATTGACCCGAAAATGCTGGAACTTTCGGTTTATCAGGGGATCCCGCATCTGCTGACTGAAGTGGTCACCGACATGAAAGATGCCGCGAATGCACTGCGTTGGTGCGTTGGCGAGATGGAGCGTCGTTATAAGCTGATGTCACTGATTTGTGTTGGTAAAATCACCGGTTATAACG
>CAMTGL010000080.1 GCA_947071955.1 uncultured Plesiomonas sp. | reverse complement strand
AAAAAAGCCCATATTGGGCTTTTTTATGACAGTTCAGGCACTGTGACGATTAATCGTCGTAATCGTCATCTGCAGCACGTTTAGCCGCTTGTTCGCGTTTGTGCGCAGCTTTAGCCGCCGCGTCCTGCTTATGCTTGGCTTCTACGTTTGCTTCATTGCTGGCTGCACGACGCTTACCGATATTCTTTTTATCCCGATGACGGATTTTAGTTTTCTCGGTGTCTTTTTGTTCCAACTTGTCAGCACGTTTCTTTTTGATACGCTCTTTTTGCTTTTTCGATGGACCACGGCGGCCTTCATGCTTCGGCGCTTTAGTGCTCGGGCGCAGCTCATCAATCACTCGGTATTTAAGCGGATCATCGATATAACGGGTAATTTTACCCAGCAGATCAAAATCATGCGCTTCAACCAGTGAGATGGCAGTACCTTTACGGCCCATACGACCGGTACGGCCAATACGGTGTAAATAGGCATCTGCAGTGCGTGGCATGTCAAAGTTGAACACATGGCTGACATCATCAATGTCGATACCACGTGAAGCGACATCGGTTGCAACCAGTACGCTGATTTCGCCATTTTTTAGCTTATCAATTGCACGGGTACGCTGAGTTTGCGCCATTTCACCTTCAAGGAAACCGGCCACAATACCGTGCTTATGCAGAGCATCAACCAGCTCACGAACACGTTCACGCTTACGCACAAATACAATGGTACGGGTGACATCTTCTTGCTTGAGCAAGTGTGCCAGTTGCGCAGTTTTGTGTTCTACATCATCAGAACGGTAGTACCACTGTAGGATCTTCTTGCGCTCACGACGGCTCGGTTCAGCTTCAATCTTAATTGGATCATTGAGCAGACGGTCAGCAAAGTCGGTCAGCAAATCACCTTCAAGTGTCGCAGAGAACAAGAAGGTCTGCTTACGCCAGCGTGTTTCTGCTGCGATTTTCTCAGCATCCTGACCAAAGCCCATTTGCAGCAGGCGGTCGGCTTCGTCAAAGATCAGAATTTCAACAGCGCGGCAATCAAAGTTCTCTTCTTTGATGTACTGCAACAGACGTCCTGGGGTGGCAACCACGATGTCCTGATTTTGGCTGAACACTTCAGCATGGTTCAAATAGGCAACGCCACCAGTAATGGTTGCAATGGCCAAATTGGTGTGTGCTGCCAGCTCACGCGCTTGATCAGCCACTTGCATTGCCAGCTCACGTGTTGGAGCAAGCACCAGTACACGCGGTGTACCCGGTTTTCTGCGCGGGTAATCCAGCAAATGCTGAATTGCAGGCAACAAGAACGCAGCGGTTTTACCCGTACCTGTCGGGGCTGACCCCATGACATCGCGCCCTTCCATGGCGGCTGGAATGGTCTCGCTTTGAATGACAGTCGGGCGTTCGTAACCCTTATCTTTCAGTGCGGCCAGAAGACGTTTGTCGAGATCTAATTCTGTAAATTGTGTCGCTACCATGGTTCACCTCTTATGCGAGGGGGGGATTATAACCTTGCCGGCGTTTTGCTTCACGCCTCTTCACGCTTAATTGCATTTCGCCTATGCTTGGCAACCTTTTTGCGGAGAGATGCCATGTCTGATAAGCCACCCTTACTCAATAACAATGCTGAAATTACGCCCAAAAAAGCGACCAGCAATCTGGCGCGTAACGGGTTTACCTTCAAGCAGTTTTTTGTGGCACACGATCGCTGCGCCATGAAAGTCGGAACGGATGGGATCCTGCTGGGTGCGTGGTCGCCAATAAACGGCGCGGCAAAGATTCTGGATATCGGATCGGGAACCGGCCTGATAGCACTGATGTTAGCACAACGCACCCCTGCTGATACACAGATTACGGCAGTTGAACTTGACAATACTGCGGCTGAGCAAGCGCAGGAGAATATTGCCGCCTCACCTTGGCAGCATAAAATCAGGTTATCTAACCAGTCTATTCAGCAATTTTCGCAGCATAATCTGTTGAAGTTTGATCTCGTTGTCTCTAATCCCCCCTATTTTGAGTCTGGCGTAGCCTGTCGTGATACTGCCAGAGATGCAGCACGTTATACCGATACACTCAGCCATGAAGTGCTGTTGCAGAGTGCGTGTCGAGTATTAGCGCCCACCGGCCGCGTGTGTCTGGTTCTGCCGTTTGATGTTGCTGAACCTATATGCGCATTAGCACAGAATTTTGGTCTGTTCTGCTATCAGGCCGTAGCCGTTTTTAGTCGTGAAGGGAAAAAAGCACAACGTATTCTGCTGGAATTTGGATTTGTCAGACAAGATAAGCAGGATAAAAAACTAGTAATTAATGAAAGCTCTGGAATTTATCACTACGATTATCGCGATCTAACAAAAGATTTTTACCTTTTTTTCTGAGTGCATTGCGCTGTCAGTATCGATCATAGATGATGCTTTTTAGTGCAAGGTCTCCAGCGGGTTATTCTGATTAACAACTATTCAACCGCAATACAGGGCAATAAAGGCCCTGCTACCGCGCAGAATTTATCCTCTGTTTTTGCCCTAACATTTTCGCATTAACCGGATTTCATGACGTATAGCGCGTGTGAGCGTGTGGTTTACTCCGCCCGATTTGTTGCTTTTATACCGGTTATGTACTGACAGATATTGCTAAGTTAAGAGGTGTTGCCGTGAAACAAGCATTGAGATGGCAAGATGTAATGGGGTTGGGCATGATGACATTTGCCTTCTTTTTGGGTGCCGGAAATATTATTTTTCCTCCACTAGCAGGTCAGTTAGCCGGTGATCACTCTCTGTACGCCACCCTTGGATTTCTTGCCACTGCCGTTGGTCTGCCTCTGATTTCAATTATTGCCGTAGCGCGTGCCGGTGGTGGTTTGCCGGATATGACCCGTGATCTGCCAGCAGGGTTTGGTACATTTGCATCCGTTCTTCTGTTTATCGTGATTGGTCCGGCATTTGCCGCTCCACGTACCGGTTTGGTGGCGTATGAAATGGCCATGAAGCCCTATTTCAGCGCGCCTGATGGCACAACACAAATGCTGATGACGGCCGGATTTTTTGCACTGGCGATGATGCTGTCATGGAGCCGTGGTGCACTGATTGACAGTATTGGCAAGGTGATGACCCCGATATTGTTCTTGTTGCTAGCAGTACTGGCTGTAGCCGTAGTGGTTGCTCCGCAAGGTGCGGTTGAGGCCGCACAGGGTGACTACATTCATTCACCGTTTACCAAAGGTTTCTTGGATGGTTATAACACCATGGATACCTTTGCCGCGCTGATGTTCGGTATGCTGATTGTGGATGTTATTCGCAGCAAAGGGATCACTGACAGCAAAGTCACCTGCAAATATCTGATTATTGCCGGTCTGATTGCGGCAGCGGGTTTGGCATTTGTCTATATTTCGCTGTTCCGTTTGGGCGCGACATCGGCATCGATTGCCGGTGGTTTGGATAATGGTGGGGCAATTTTTGCCGCCTATGTACAAGCGCTATTTGGCCAGCCGGGTCAGTGGATTTTATCTACAGTGGTGATTTTGGCTTGTATGACCACCGCTGTTGGCCTGATCAGTGCGTGTTCTGATTATTTTTCAAGCCTGACCTCGTTCTCGTATCGCCAGTGGGTTATTGCACTGGGTGTGACTTGTGCCGTGGTTGCTAACGTAGGTTTGAGTACGTTGATTAGCCTGTCAGTACCGGTGTTATATGCGCTGTATCCGCTGGCTGTTGGCTTGGTGATGCTGACATTTGCCCGTCCGTGGTTAAAAAATCCGGCACTGGGTTACCGTTTGGTGCTGAGCGTAGCTCTGGTATTTAGCCTGATGGATGCCGCAGTTGCAGCAGGTGCAAACCTGTCGGTAATGAACTTCCTGCCACTGTTTGATAAGAGCATGGCATGGGTGTTACCAACATTGATTGCGCTGGCAATTGCACTGATGCTACCAAGCCGTGAAAGTGAAGGTGAAGCACAAACAGCCTGATAACAGGTGGATGTTGTGTTCATTAAAAAGGCCATCTCATCGTGAATCTTAGTCGATCACAGTGAGGTGGCTTTTTGTTTATCTGTCAGAGTAGAGCTTCAATTTCCAGTAAAATCTGCCCGCTCCAGTCTACAATTCTCTCATCACTAAGTTCATATTGATTCTCTTCATCAAGCGCTAGCCCGACAAACGCGCTGTTATCAGCAGTGAGAGCTTTAGACGCGGTAAAGGTATACCCATCGACCGGCCAGTAACCGATCAGTTGTGCGCCGCAGGCCAGTAATTTATCGTGTAATAACCCCATCGCATCAAGAAACCATTCACCGTAGCCTATTTGATCACCAAGGCCGTACAGTGCAATGATTTTTCCGGAGAGATCAAGATCATCCAGAGAATGCCAGATGGCATCCCAATCTTCTTGTAGCTCACCAAAATCCCACGTGGAGATCCCCAAAATCAGGACATCGTAATCGTGCATCTGCGTTAGCGGGGTTTCTTTTACATTGTGCAGTTCAACCAGTTCAGCGCCGATTGCATCACGGATTTTCTCTGCTGCCATTTCGGTGTAACAGGTGGTAGAGCCATAAAATAAGCCAAATTTCATGCCAGATATCCTGTGATAATGTAATCTCTGCCCAGTGTACCAGAAATCGTTATTATGCTGACTTTGGGCTTATTTTTGGCTGAGTGTCGATCTGTTTTGGGCTTGAATTCGTGTCTGATAACGTACCTAACTCGTGTTATTTTGCAGTACAAACACGGGGGAAATTAGACCGGATTAGCGGTAGCTGGGGTTATCCCACCCATAAATAACAATGTAAGGGGAGTGTGTGCAGCAAGATCAGCGATTAGTTGAACAATTTTTAGATGCGATGTGGTTAGAGCGAAATCTATCAGAGAATACGCTGGCCTCGTATCGGCACGATCTTGCGCAGCTCGTTGAAATGCTACAACGAGAGAATAGTTCACTGCTGAGCGCTTCAATTGATGAGCTGCAAGCCTTTATGGCCGAGCGGCTCGATAAAGGTTATAAAGCCAGCAGTTCTGCCCGTATGCTCAGTGCCATGCGCCGACTGTTTCAGTATCTGTATCGCGAAAAACAGCGCAGTGATGACCCGAGCGTTGCGCTCTCATCACCCAAATTACCGGCGCGCTTGCCAAAAGATCTTACTGAATTGCAGGTTGAACACCTGATGGCTGCACCCAATCCGGAACAGACCATTGAGTTGCGTGATAAAGCAATGTTAGAACTGCTGTACGCTGCCGGTCTGCGTGTTTCTGAGTTGGTCGGCCTGACAATGGATTGCCTGAGCCTGCGACAAGGGGTGATTCGGGTCGTCGGTAAAGGAAATAAAGAGCGACTTGTACCTATGGGGGAAGAGTCTCTCTACTGGGTCGAGCAGTTTCTAACTTATGGGCGACCAACGTTGCTCAAAGACAACTCTTCTGATGTGGTGTTTCCAAGCTCGCGCGGTACGCAGATGACGCGGCAAACCTTCTGGCACAGAATCAAACACTATGCCGTGGTTGCCGGAATTGATGCTGAAAAATTATCACCACACGTATTGCGCCATGCTTTTGCAACACATCTGTTAAACCATGGTGCTGATTTGCGAGTGGTACAAATGCTGCTGGGCCACAGTGATTTATCTACGACACAAATTTACACGCATGTGGCCACAGAACGCTTAAAGCTGCTGCATGAACAGCATCACCCTAGAGCATAATAGTGTTTTTTAGGGGGAGCTGGTGGTAGCCGTGATGGGGTTATTCCATCACACTTCAACCACACAATGCGTATAATGACAGAATACGTATTACGTATAATCGAACGTTGCATACAATTAAACAGGATAACTCATGAAAAAGACTTTGACGTTAGCAGCGTTGCTGACCACGTTTGCGTTTAGTGCCGCACATGCAGATGATCAAACCATCAAAACCAAACTGACAGAGTTGGGCATTGAAAATCCGGAAATTCAAGCTTCACCACTGGCGGGCATGAAAACCGTACTGACCGAAAATGGCGTTTTATATGTCAGTGACAACGGTGAATTTGTACTGCAAGGCCCGATGTTTCAACTGAGCGGTAAGCAGCCAGTGAATGTCACCAATCAGCTGTTGATGAAAGAGCTGGCCAAGTTTGACAAAGAGATGATTGTCTACAAGGCCAAAGACCAAAAATATGTAGTCACCGTGTTTACCGATATTACCTGCGGCTACTGCCGTAAGTTGCACGATGAAATGAAAGAGTATAATGATTTGGGGATCACCATTCGCTATATGGCATTCCCACGTTATGGTATCGGCTCAAATGCCGCCAATGAAATGGCAGGGATCTGGGCATCGGCTGATCCGAAACAGGCGTTTGCTGATGCTTTTGCCGGTAAACCTGCACCTGCCAAAGACAGCAAAGATTCAATCGTGGCGAAACAATTTATGTTAGGCCATCAGTTTGGTGTGCAAGGTACACCGGCTATGCTGCTGCCAAATGGCGATATGCTGCCAGGTTATCGTGACCCTAAAGCACTGCTTGAAGTGCTTAATGCAACTGGCAAATAATGCTTAATTAGCGTTGTTGGCCTGATTACCCGTACAGCCGCATCAACCGGCAGGTTAATGCTGTTGTACGGGTAAGATCCCACGCCTGATATCCCTGTTTATCCGCCATTTCTGTGCTTTTTCTGCGCCGTTTTGTATCGTTATGCTGTTAGGAACACCATGAATACTGAAATTTGCCGTCGTCCGCAGGTCGATGATTCGCATCTGGCTGAGGTCTCTCCGCCGTTTTTACGTCAGATTTACGCCTGCCGTGGTGTCAGTGCTCCACAGCAGTTAGATCGCTCGGTCAAGCATCTGCTTGACTACCGCCAACTACAGGGCATTGAGCAGGCAACCGAGCTTTTACAGCAGGCTATTTATGCGGATCGTCAGATCACCATTGTGGGTGATTTTGATGCTGACGGTGCAACGAGCACCGCACTTAGCGTATTGGCATTGCGCTCGCTGGGGGCAAAACGGGTTAATTTTTTAGTGCCAAACCGTTTTGAAGATGGTTACGGCCTTAGCCCAGAAGTGGTGATACAAGCACAAGCTCTAGGCGCAGAGCTGATTATGACCGTGGATAACGGAATTTCATCGCACAGTGGCGTGCAGGAAGCTCATGCGCGCGGAATACAGGTGTTGATCACCGATCACCATCTGCAAGGCACTACGCTGCCTGATGCTGATGCCATCGTCAACCCGAACCTGCATAATTGCCGTTTTCCCTCAAAAGCACTGGCTGGTGTTGGAGTGGCTTTTTACCTGATGCTGGCACTGCGGGCCGCTTTACGGGCCGATGACTGGTTCTCCCGCAGGGGGATCAGTGAGCCAAATCTGGCGGAGCTGCTAGACTTAGTGGCGCTGGGCAGTGTTGCCGATGTTGTGCCACTTGATGCCAACAATCGCCTGCTGATCTGGCAGGGATTAAGCCGTATTCGAGCTGGCCGTTGCCGCCCAGGTATTTTGGCTTTGCTGGAAGTCGCTAACAGAGATTCACGCCAATTAGTTGCCAGTGACTTAGGCTTTGCACTGGGCCCGCGTTTAAACGCAGCAGGGCGTCTGGATAATATGTCAATCGGCGTGACATTACTCTTGTGTGAAGACATGGGAACGGCCCGTGAGTTGGCCTGTGATCTTGATGCGCTAAACCAAACTCGGCGAGAAATTGAGCAGGGTATGCAGCAAGAAGCACTGAATCTTTGTCAAAAGTTAGATCAAGATCATAATTTGTTACCATATGGGCTTGCACTGTTTCATCCGGAGTGGCATCAAGGAGTGGTAGGAATTTTAGCATCTCGTATTAAAGAACGTTTTCATAGACCGGTCATTGCATTTGCACCCGCAGGTGAGGGTATTTTGAAAGGTTCGGGCCGCTCGATTGTTGGCCTACATATGCGCGATGCACTGGAGCGGTTAGACTCGCAAAACCCAGGATTAATTCAGCGTTTTGGTGGGCATGCAATGGCTGCCGGATTATCGATAGATGAGGCGCAATTTACCCGTTTTCAGCACTGTTTTTCCGAGATTGTCACCGAATGGTTAGATGAGTCGGCACTGCAGGGAAAAATCTGGAGCGATGGCGAATTACCCTCTACGCTGATGACAATTGAGACCGCAGAGATGCTGCGTCAGGCAGGTCCATGGGGGCAAGGGTTTAATGAACCGCTGTTTGATGGCGAATTTACCCTGCTGCAACAGCGCAGAGTCGGTGATAAGCACCTGAAAATGTTGCTTGAACCTGTCGCCGGTGGCCCAATGCTTGATGCGATTGCATTTAATGTTGATACCACATTGTGGCCCGATCCTTCAGTACGACAAGCACGGCTTGCATACCGTTTGGATATTAATGAATTTCGTGGCAGCCGGAACTTACAACTGTTGGTTGAGCATATCGAAGCGTTATGATCAGACCAGAAGCGTGATGAGTATGAACTGACCTTGTAACTTCGGGCGTTAATCCGCTAGACTCCAAGTGTTTTGGCCAAAATAACGAGTAAAGACGCGAATCACTATGTTTGAAATTAATCCTGTAAAAAACGGTATTCAAGACCTGAGCGAACGCACCAACACCCTTCGGGGGTATCTTTGACTACGATGCTAAAAAAGAGCGTCTAGAAGAAGTTAATGCGGAATTAGAGCAACCTGATGTCTGGAATGAGCCTGACCGTGCGCAAGCACTGGGTAAAGAGCGCTCTGGCTTAGAAGTTGTCGTCAATACCATTGATGATCTGGATCAGGGCTTAGAAGATGTTGAAGGCCTGTTAGAGC
>CAMTGL010000079.1 GCA_947071955.1 uncultured Plesiomonas sp. | reverse complement strand
TCTGACTCTTCCTGCTGCATATTGATAAAGGCCAGCGCCTCTAGATCATAATCACCCACCTGCCCCTTTTTATCGGCCAGTTTCAAAAAGGCAGCGTAGAGCGAGTCAATATCGTAATTGCTTTCTGAATAGCCCATCGCTTCCATGCGGTGCTTCACTGCGGCACGGCCTGAGCGCGAGGTCAGGTTTAACTGATTTTGGTTTAACCCGATAGATTCTGGGGTGATAATTTCGTAGTTCGATTTATTTTTCAGCATGCCATCTTGATGAATGCCAGAAGAGTGGGCAAAGGCGTTCGCGCCGACAATGGCCTTGTTTGCCTGTACCGGCATATTGCACAACTGGCTGACTAATTGGCTTGTGCGGTGAATATCTTGATGGCGAATACCGGTGTGTACCCCCAGCAAATCAGCACGGGTTTTGATGATCATCGCTACTTCTTCGAGTGAACAGTTACCGGCTCGCTCGCCGATCCCATTCATGGTGCACTCAATTTGCCGCGCACCGGCTTGTACTGCCGCAATCGAATTGGCGACTGACAACCCCAGATCGTTATGGCAATGCACCGAGATCACCGCCTGATCAATATTGGGTACACGGTTAAACAGAGTTTCGATAATGCCACCAAACTGGCTCGGAATGGTGTAACCCACCGTATCGGGAATGTTGATTGTTTTAGCACCGGCACGAATGGCGGCTTCAACCACGCGGCACAAATTATCAATCGGTGTTCGCCCTGCATCCTCACAAGAGAACTCCACATCATCGGTATATTGGCGGGCACGTTTTACTGCGCGTACCGCCATCTCAAGCACATCATCAAAACTGCGCTTAAGCTTGGTTTCGATATGTAACGTTGAAGTGGCAATAAAGGTATGAATGCGAAAGGCTTCGGCCACTTTCAATGATTCAGCGGCAACATCAATATCCTGATCGACCGCGCGGGCCAGTGCGCAGACTCGGCTGTGTTTGATATTGCGGGCAATGGTTTGTACTGACTCAAAATCGCCCGGTGAAGAGACAGGAAACCCGACCTCCATCACATCTACGCCCAAGCGCTCAAGCGCAAAGGCAATTTGCAACTTCTCTTTGACGCTCAGGCTGGCGCGTAGTGCCTGTTCCCCGTCGCGTAACGTGGTATCGAATATAATGACCTGATTGCTCATAATAAAAATTCCTTTTGCTGTCGTACCATCCCTGCGGTCAGCCGGAAAAAAAAGCCCGCGCTGACTGCGCGGGCTCGGGGATTTGGTTTGCTGACCGTTCTCGTTGCTACTTGAACAAACCCTGAGCTGACCCGCGCTGATAAGCAGCGAGTAGGAGTAGGTTAAGTAGCAGCGAAGTGATATTCATGGTCGCGTTCTCATTCATCTAATGATTCATTAAGGGATAAAGAGGTATCGGTTGGCGATAAAATATCCGCAATGCTTATGTGATACTTCAGATGTTATGCACTTGTCAATAGTTTGATTGGAATGGTTGAATCAGGGAAATAAAACTGCTGCAAAACTATCAATGAATTGTCATCTGGGGTTTATAGAGTAAAGCCAAGTCTGCTCGGTTCAATCAGGAGAAGTCTATGGTGCGTTTATCCTTGCGGCGTTTTGATCTGGCGGTTTCAACCTTTTGTTTATGCCACCGTTTCAACCAGGCTGTCGCCCGCGTCTCCCGTATGGTGTCGCGTACCGGTGATGGCCCACTCTATCTGCTGGTGGGCGTGCTGCTTTACTACACTGAACCTCATGCGGGTACGCATTTTTTTCGCACCGGTTGTCTGGCATTTGCAGTTGAGTTGCCGATTTACTGGATCCTAAAAAACAGCATCCGGCGTGATAGACCACTGAATCTTCCCTGTTTTATTGTGCCCTCTGATCGTTACAGCCTGCCGTCAGGCCACACTACTGCCGCGTTTTTAATGACAGGGTTAGTGGCCGCTTACTATCCATTCTGGTTACCCATCGCCTTAAGTTGGGCCTTGCTGATAGGCCTGTCACGCGTACTGCTTGGCGTACACTTTCTGACAGACATTATTGCCGGTGCAATTTTGGGGTTGGGCTGCGCAACGCTGGCGCTGGAGTGGGCATGAAAATTTTATACGGGATACAAGGCACGGGAAATGGCCATCTGTCACGTGGCCGAGCCTTAGTGCCGGCATTACGGCAGCAAGGCGTTCAGGTGGATGTGATCTGCTCGGGGCGCAACCCGAATGACTATTTTGATATGCAGATTTTTGGCCGCTATCAGACCCGCAGAGGGCTGAGTTTTGTTTCACAGCACGGCAAAATTGCACTGGGAAAAACCGTTCGCCACAACCATCTGTTACAACTGCTGCGCGATATTCAGACTCTTGATCTGCGCGGATATGATCTGGTGTTAAGTGATTTTGAACCGGTCAGTGCATGGGCAGCACAGCGTACCGGTGTGCCGAGCCTGACAGTCAGCCATCAGGCTGCCTTTCAATACCCTATTCTCAAAGAGGGTGATAGCCTGTTTAACCGCCAGCTAATGCGCCGTTTTGCACCGGTACAACAGGCCATTGGCTTACACTGGTTTCACCATGATTGCCAGATCCTACCGCCGATTATTGATAGCAATACAACCCTGACCGCCAGCGATAATGGGCAGGTATTGGTATATCTGCCCTTTGAGAATTTAAACAGTATCTTGCATTGGCTCAGTGAGTGTCGGCATGCCAAATTTGACTGTTTTCATCCGGCGATAAAACAAGAGAAAAAACATAAAAATATCGGTTTGTATCCGCTGTCACATGCGCGTTTTCGTCAGGCTCTGGCCAGTTGCCACGGCGTGATTGCCAATGCCGGTTTTGAGCTGCCCTCTGAAGCGATGGCGCTAGGAAAAAAGCTGCTGGTAAAGCCGCTACAGGGGCAGTTTGAGCAGCAGAGTAATGCGTTAACACTTGATATTATGGGGCTGGCAACCCGCCTGAATCAGCTCGATCAGGGCGCGCTGCACCATTGGTTGCACAGCAGTGCGATTGGTCGTGTGGTTTTTCCTGATGTAGCCAGCGCGGTGGCCACTTGGGTAGCAGATGGCGCATCCGGTGATGTTTCAGCCCTGAAAAAAGCCTTGTGGTCAAGTGTTGAGTTTCCAGAAAGTGTGGTTGAAAGTTTGCAAGATTTTACCCCGCTCGACAGCGATCTCTCGCTACCGGCACTGAACCTGTACACCGAGTTTGGTTTGTAAGCTGAACTTAAAAGGCACAAATTGTCTAAAAAAAGCCGTTTTTTCGCGGGATAAAAATACCACTCTGTTTGATTTATTCGCTTTGTGAGTGCTTACTCATAAACAGCTGTTTAAATCCTTTTCTTCTATCGACAAGTTCAGTTACACTTATTGTTATCTAAGCGTACAAGTGTACGCCGAAATTTACCCACGAATTTTAAGGTCCGAAGATGAAAGGTTATCACCTGATAGAACGTATCCAGGATCAGATTTCCCGTAATCCCGCAAAGGTTGCCATGCGTGATCAGCAAGGCAAAGCGTGGATTGACATCTGTTGGCAGGAAGCCAATGAGCGCCTACGAGCAACTGCCCGAGCATTACTGAGCCTTGGTGTTGGCGTACAAGAGCGCGTGGCGATTTTTTCCCAAAATATGGCTGAGTGGACACTCACTGACTTGGCCATTTTACACCTGCGTGCCATTACCGTTCCGATTTACCCGACCAACACCGCCGCACAAACGGCGTATGTGCTGGATGATGCCGATGTGCGCATTTTATTTGTTGGTGAACAGGCGCAGATGAATGCCGCCATTGCACTGCAAGAGACCTGCCCGCAGTTAACGCACATTATTGCCCTTGATCCGAAAGTTGATTTAAAAGGGTGCAGTATTGCCTGTCATCTGGCTGATTTTCGCCAGCAAGGTACGGCAGAGTTTGATACAGAGCTGGAGAGCCGCATTGCTGATCGTGATTTAGCCGATCTGTTTACCCTGATTTATACCTCGGGTACGACCGGTGAGCCGAAAGGGGTGATGCTCGATTACCGCAATATGGCCACACAGCTGCATTTGCACGATGATCGTTTAAGCCTAACTGAAGATGATGTTTCTCTCAGCTTCCTGCCGTTGTCACACGTATTTGAACGCGCATGGTGTTTCTATGTGCTGCACCGTGGCGCGGTGAATGTCTTTTTGCGTGATCCGCATAAAGCTCAGGCCGCGATGTTGGCAGTACGCCCGACCGTGATGTGTGCAGTTCCTCGCTTTTACGAAAAAGTGTTCAGCGCCATTCACGATAAAGTGGCAAAAGCCCCGCTTATCCGCCGCATGCTGTTTAAGTGGGCAGTGAAAACCGGTGAGAAATATTTTTGGTGCTTGCGTCAGAAACGTCGCCCAAGTGCGCTGCTGCAGGGTAGCTATCGTCTGGCTGATAAGCTGGTGTTGAGCAAGTTGCGCGGCGCTCTAGGTGGCCGAACCCGTTTTTTACCGACATCAGGCGCAAAACTCGATGACGGTATTAACCTATTTTTCCAGTCAATCGGTATCAACATTAAGTACGGTTACGGTATGACCGAAACTTGTGCTACCGTAACCTGCTGGGAAGATGATGAGTACCAGTTTGGCTCTATCGGTACACCACTGCCGGGTTTGGAAGTGCGGATTGCTGCAGATCAAGAGAATGAAATTCAGGTACGTGGTACATCGGTCATGCGCGGTTACTACAACAAACCGGAAGAGACTGCAAACAGCTTTACCGCTGATGGCTGGTTAAAAACCGGTGATGCGGGCGCAGTTGACGAGCACGGTAACTTTTTTATCACCGAGCGGATTAAAGATCTGATGAAAACATCAGGTGGGAAGTATATCGCACCGCAGATGATTGAAGGCGCGCTGGGGCAAGATCGCTTTATTGAGCAAATTGCTGTGATTGCTGATACCCGTAAATTTGTTTCGGCCTTAATCGTACCTTGTTTTGAATCTTTAGAAGATTATGCCCGTAGCGTGAACATTAAATACCACGATCGTATGGAGCTGTTGAAGAATGGTCAGATCCGTGAAATGTTTGAGCAGCGTCTGAAAAGTATTCAGAAAGAGCTGGCACGTTTTGAGCAAGTAAAACGTTTCACACTGCTGCCAGATGCCTTCACGATGGAGAGTGGTGAACTAACACCAACGCTAAAATTGCGCCGGAAGATCATTTCACAGCGTTATCAGCGTGAAATTGACTCTATGTACGAATAGTACTAAGCAATAGTGACTCGCACTCTGTTCTCATGAAAAACCACCGCAAGGTGGTTTTTTTTATGCAGTTATCCCCGCCCATAAGAAGATTTTGCTTCTTTCCCGTTGATTGAAATATTCCTCTGTATTTTATTAATTAACCCTGTGTTATCACTATATTTCATATTTGCATTCATCTTGTGGCTAATTAACGTGCTGTAATGATGGACTTTGTTACAAAATCAACGTTAAAGTGAGTTATGCCGTAGTTTTGCTCGTATCAGGTGAATTACAGAGTGAAACGGGGTAAAAAAAACATTAATACCACCACTAAAAATCAGTAGATGCTTAGTAATCAATAAGATAAGCAACCATGCTGGAAGCTTAGGAATCGAATCCGACCGGGAGACAGACGTATGGAGATGTTGTCAGGCGCCGAAATGGTGGTGCAAGCACTGCACGATCAGGGCATTAAACATGTTTTCGGTTATCCGGGGGGAGCTGTGCTCGATATTTATGATGCACTGCATACCCTAGGCTGCATTGAGCATGTGCTGGTTCGCCACGAGCAAGCGGCCGTGCACATGGCCGATGGCTATGCGCGGGCAACCGGACAAGTGGGGGTGGCGCTGGTCACATCAGGGCCAGGGGCAACAAATGCCATTACCGGCATTGCCACAGCCTACACCGATTCGATTCCGCTGGTGGTACTCTCCGGTCAGGTGGCAACCAACCTGATTGGTAATGATGCGTTTCAAGAGTGCGATATGGTCGGGATCTCTCGCCCAGTTGTGAAGCACAGCTTTTTGGTCAAGCGCACTGAAGATATCCCGTTGGTGATGAAAAAGGCCTTCTATATTGCTGCATCCGGCCGCCCGGGGCCGGTGGTGGTTGATTTACCCAAAGATATTCTTAATCCCGCCAATAAGCTGCCATACAGTTATCCTGAAAGTGTGGAGTTGCGCTCATATCACCCGAATGTGACAGGGCATACCGGCCAGATTAAAAAAGGTCTGCAAGCGCTGCTTGCTGCCCGCCAGCCGGTGATTTATGCCGGTGGTGGTGTCATTGGGGCTAATTGCAGTGAATTGCTGACAGCGTTTGCCCACAAGTTAAATGTACCGGTGACGACCACGTTAATGGGGCTGGGCGCATTTCCCGGTAATGATCCGCAAAGTGTCGGTATGCTGGGTATGCACGGCACCTATGAAGCCAATATGGTGATGCACAATGCAGATCTGATTTTTGCGATTGGCGTGCGTTTTGACGATCGCACCACCAATAACGTGGCAAAATATTGTCCGAATGCCACGATTTTGCACATTGATATTGATCCTACCTCGATCTCGAAAACCATTGCGGTTGATATTCCGATCGTCGGTTGTGCTGAAAATGTGCTGAAGAAAATGCTGACATTGTTAGATGAGCACCATACCGCTCATGATCCAGCAGTGCTGGCCGACTGGTGGCAACAAATTAGTCAGTGGCGCGCCCGTAAGTGCCTTGATTTCCCGCGTGATAGCGTAAAAATCAAACCGCAGGCGGCCATTGAAGCCTTGTACAAACTGACGCAGGGCGATGCCTATGTCACCTCTGATGTTGGGCAGCATCAGATGTTTGCCGCGCTGTATTACCCGTTTTCCAAACCGCGCCGTTGGATTAACTCCGGTGGGTTGGGCACGATGGGCTTTGGCTTTCCTGCTGCTATCGGCGTTAAAATGGCATTGCCACATGAGCAAGTGGTGTGTGTGACCGGTGATGGCAGTATTCAGATGAATATTCAAGAGCTCTCTACAGCGCTGCAATATGATGTTCCAGTGGTGATTGTTAATCTTAATAACCGCTTTTTAGGGATGGTGAAGCAGTGGCAGGATATGATCTATTCCGGCCGCCATTCACACTCTTATATGGAATCGCTGCCTGATTTTGTCAAAATTGCCGAAGCTTACGGGCATGTTGGTATTGCGATTCGCACACCTGAAGAACTAGAGCCGAAATTGGCGCAGGCATTGGCGATTAAAAATCGTTTAGTGTTTGTGGATATTACCGTAGATGAAACTGAGCACGTTTACCCGATGCTGGTACGCGGCGGTGCTATGGATGAAATGTGGTTAAGTAAAACGGAGAGAACTTAATGCGCAGGATCTTATCGGTATTATTAGAGAACGAGTCTGGGGCATTATCCCGTGTTATTGGGTTGTTTTCCCAGCGTGGTTATAATATTGAAACATTAACCGTTGCACCGACTGATGATCCAACACTCTCACGAATTACCATAGTGACAGCGGGTGAAGAGAATGTATTGGAGCAGATTGAAAAACAACTACATAAATTAATTGATGTACTGAAAGTCAGTGACTTAACACAAGGCCCGCATGTTGAACGTGAGTTAATGCTGGTAAAAATGCAGGCCCCTGCTGGGGTGCGTGATGAGCTAAAACGGATCACCGACATTTTCCGCGGACAAATTGTGGATGTCAGTACGGTGTTGTATACCGTGCAGTTAACCGGAACGAGTGAAAAGCTTGATGCGTTTTTAGCGTCGGTAAAAGGCTGCACCGAAATTGTTGAGGTGGCACGTTCTGGTGTCGTCGGAATTTCGCGTGGTGAGCGTTCGGTATTTGGCTGAGAGTCAGTGTTATACCCTGTTTTGGGTATTAAAATGTGAACGTGAATTTACCGTTAGTCGTGTGTAAATAAAAACGGGCATTTAAATGCCCGCTTTTATTTATAAATATAATCCTACCTATAATGCAGACTCGATTTCATTAATTTAATCCACAAAGAAAGCAGCGTGTCTCCTAATTGCTAACTTTTCATTAAGCACGTTTATTAATGTGTGTTAAGTGTATGTTTACGTAGATTTTATTATGTATTCATTAAGTGAAATTAAGTATTCATTTATTTTTCTGTCATGCGTGGAACTATTTGGACATAATTGATCACATAAACTGCTGCGTTCAATGTCATTACATTCTAAGCTATTTGGATGGCTTTTTTTTGTGGTATGGATACCACCTATTATATTTGTTATGAAAGTAGTACAGTAGCTTTGCTACTATAAAAATCACATCATACATGCCTATTTTTAAAATAAAAAATGAAACATTCAGTGCTGTGATGGTTATTGTTAATGGTATCGGGTTAATTACTTGTGCTTATTAATCTTTGCTGCGCACTTGTGCTGCTATTTCGCAAGCGATCACTCTACTTTTGGTCATTTATCTGAATATTTAGAATTTTTTTAAAACAAATCCTACACATGAAGATGCGCAGCGGTTTTTGTAATCAGTGGCAGTGATATCAATGGTCGCTATTTTTTATCGGTTAAATATTATTAACAAGTTCACATTCCATTAAATGGAAATTTAAATCCATGTATTTGTGTATAACTGCTGCGAATTTTCGTAAAAATATGTGAATAGTGCTGCGTATTCGAAATTACAGATGCATCGCAATTTCTTACTGCTTGACACTTTTAGGAAGGATAATGGAAATTTATATTAAGCGGGAAGTAAGATTATTTACTTTACGTTATATATTGCTAGTTACAATCGTTTGTATTGGCTGTGTAGCAATGATATATCAGTGTGAAACGCTTAGTTCTTTAAAAGATCAATACGGTAGTTACCATATTCAACCCCCTGTTCATGCTGAGTATGAACACAAAATCCCCTGTGATAAAAAAATACAACCTGAAGGGAAAAAGAATAATCATATCAGTTTATCTTGCAACTCAAACAGCCAGCTTCACAAGC
>CAMTGL010000078.1 GCA_947071955.1 uncultured Plesiomonas sp. | reverse complement strand
TCTACCGGCGCTAGATCGTCGGTAGCGTAAGCTGTGTTTAAGAGACAGCTTACTCGTGGATCGTCATTGTTATTAAGAGTTAATAAATCGGGGGCTTCCATTGAGGAGAAATCGATAATATTACTTTGTTTTTCGGTTTGCTCATCAGTTGAGTGTGAAATGATTTGATTATCTTTGTTTAATATCAAAATAATCGAATTGTCTATTTTTGCAGTTGTCTTTAAGTATTGATTAAACCCGTTTAATTTAATATCAGAGGTGACAATACCAACAAACTGATTTTTTTTGTCATAAGCTGGTGTTGAGTATGACACAGTGATACCTCGGTAGGCGTCATAATCTTGATACGCTTTGCTCCACAATGACTTTTTCTGATCAGCACTTTCTCTATACCATGGACGATTACGTGGGTCGTAATCTTTAAATTGGTAGAGTGCTGGCGATTGTATACTTAAATCGGTAAAAAAGCGGAGTTCACCATTTGTATTATAGTCTTTTAACGTCAGCGTATATTTATTTTTTACGATTTCACGGCTTATACCGACATAGTTTCCGTCATGTGTGCCGATAGCGACAAAACTGAGCTGTGGGGTATTTGGGAATAGGTTATGGATTGTGTTATAGAGTGGCTGCGTAAATGAAGTTAAATCTTGAGTATTAATACGGTCAGCAGCTTTGATATTCATTGCGATAACAGTGTTAGCTTGTAGAGGTGCTTTTAGATAATTAGCCAAATCTTCACTGACAAGTTGTGCGCGTATCGAGGCTATCTTTTCGCTCAGATTTTTGATCATATCACTTTCATTACGGTACTGTATCAGCATAGAGATGCCAAGAATCGCACTGATTGCGATAAAAAACAGTAAAGTAACAACCAGTTTTAATGATAGAGAGCCAGATAGCTTCATAGGTTAAATGTAGGCCTGATAAATAAAGGGTTAGGTTAAACTTATCAAAAGTAAATCAGATACAAGGCTGAGTGCTTAGCAACATGAATATTTAGAGTACTGCAGCTTCTATCGGCTATTATTGTTTATGATTTTATAGGCCGATACAAACTGTAATGTTAATGATATGTATTATAAAAAAATCCAAATAATGTTGGAACTTGAGTACCCTATCAGTAGGAAATGAATGATGTAAAGAAAATTTATTGCATAAATGGTTTTTGTATAAGATTTGTTTGATCTTATAAGATATGCATTCTGCATAGCTATTTACATTACATCATGTGGCGTGTTGTAGGGTGGAATAACTTTTTGAAGTTATTGGGTTTATTTTTTTCAATATGTAGTTAATGGTATATTACATGGTGAAAAAGAGATCCAATAACATGTACTTAAAATCAGCCATTAGCGGTAACGACTAGTGGCTGAGTGGTATGAAAGCAAGTCAGCTAGCTATCTTGAGTTATTAAGATTTTACAACAGCTGTTTCGACAATCATGTCTAAAATCCAGCGCTTGGAAGAGGCATCTGCAGCTGGATTCGCAACATCAAACTCTTTAATCCGCAAGCGGTAAGACATGCCAGGCTCTGGCTCAAACCCTTCGATTGTGCCGTAGTAGTTGCTCCACGGTGCATCTTTAGTTTCACGAATTTGCAGGCACTCTTGCTGCGCAACACCGGTACAGGTTTTACGCTCTGCGGCTACGTAGATAAATTTGGTCACGCCTTCTGCCATAGCGGGTTGCTGAGTGAATTGGTATTGAGTTTTACCGTTGCTAAGTGTCAGCGTGTTACCGGTGACTTTAACGGTAGGCTTGCTATTTAGCAGCTCAGTGAAGGCTTGTTCACGTTGCATGGCTTCTGGCGGGCACATCATCATTGTGGCAGCCATGCCTTTCACCACCAGGTGGCCATTTTCAACAGCTGCCATGCCCATCATGCGGTTACAGCCGGCAAACGCCGCCATGCGGCCATCTTTCATTTCAAATGTTGTTGGTTTGATTTCTGCAGATACGCCGGTTTGCTGCCAGTTTCCTTCAATATTAGGGGCAGTAGATACCGTGCTGCAACCGGCAAGAAGGGTGCTAGCAGTAAGCAGAGCTAAGGCATGAGTACGCATAACAGGTGACACTCCCAAAGAAATTTACACAGATGGTATGGGTTTATTCCTACCATTATGGTTTTTTAGTGATTACAGTAAGTGTTATTTTAGTTAAAAATAGCAATAAATCAGTTAGATTTCAGCCTTTATTGGCATAATCAGAATTATCTGTTGAGGTTCGATTGCGCTATTTTTACAGATAATGCTGAGTCTATGGTAGATGCTTAGTCTGTTTTTTGTGCGTTTATCAACGCAGCAATTGCAAAATTACAGATCATCCCTATTATAGATCGGTTTTTATTGATGCCGGAATTCGCATGACTCGTGAAAAAAAAGCCGCAGGGCATGTACCAAAGTTTACTTTATCGATGCTGCATCCACGCTATTGGCTAGTGTGGTGTGGCTTACTGATAGTGGCTCTGTTGGCATTTTTGCCGCACAAACTGCGTGATAACTTGGCCGGCCGTATTGGTCGTTTTGCTGGGCATAAAGCGAAAAAGCAGCGCCGCAGAACCGAGATTAACTTGCAGTACTGTTTTCCTCACTTGTCGGATGCAGAGCGCGATACCTTGGTTGATGATACGTTTGCTACCGCTGCGCAGGTTATGCTGGCGATGGCAGAGCTGGCGATTCGTAGTAAATATTTCCTTGATTTACGCACCCGTTTTATCGGTTTTGAGCATGTTGATGCGGTAAAAGCGAGTGGCCGGAATATTATTTTCATGGTGCCACATGCCTGGGCGATTGATTTTCCCGGCATTATCATGGCTTCGAAAGGCATGCCGATTGCGGCGATGTTTAATCCGCACCGTAATGCGCTGGTTGATTGGATCTGGAACAGCGTTCGGTTGCGTTTTGGTGGGCGTTTACATACCCGACAAGATGGCATTAAAGCGTTTTTAAGCTCAGTGCGCCAAGGGTATTGTGGCTATTATTTGCCCGATCAGGATCATGGTGCAGAAAAAAGTGAATTTGTTGATTTTTTCAGCACTTACAAAGCAACGTTGCCGGGGCTGAGTAAAATGATGAAAGTCTGTAATGCTGCAGTGATCCCATTATTGCCGGTCTATAACAGCAAAGATGGCGTATTTGAAATGCACATTCGCCCTGCAATGGATGATTTGCAAGAGGCTGATGATGTTACGGCGGCACGGCGCATGAATGAAGAGATTGAGCAGTTAGTCACGCCTAATCCAGAACAGTATATTTGGCTATTGAAGTTACTGAAAACCCGTAAAGAGGGCGATCGAAGCCCATATGAAGACGAAGGGTTGTAATCTGAACAACAGCCGTTTATCCGTTAAGGTCACCTATAAAGCCGTAAATTAAAAGCGGCTTTCACCTTACGGGTGTTTGAATTCACCATTATGTTTATTACGATGTATTTATGATGACGCAGCACTTTTCAAGGTGGCTTCTTGCTTTTGTACTTTTCATTATGTGCTCTTCAGTTTCTGCTGCGGAGCACGCTGATATTTCAGTTTCTGGTGCACAGGTTAGTACTTCTGTAAAGTTACATACAAAGGCAGTTACTGAGGGAGAAACGCCAGTTTACGCGCAGATAGCGGGATATGAAATTCCGGTGCTGACCTTAAATAAAGGGCAGGATATTGATATTAATGCCGTTGACAACAGTGGTTATCATATCAGTTTTGGTAATGCTTCTGCGACTATTCGACAGGCAGATTTAAACGTAATAAAGAAAGATAAGATTGATAACTTATTAGACACTATGTTGCTGCAAGAAAAACAAGAGCAGCATCAAGCGTATGATAATATCATCACTAAATCTGTTGTGCCGATATATAATGAAATATCGTATAAACCTACGGTTTTTGCCTATTTAAATGAGAATTTGCGTTATCCTTTTGTGGATAAAATAGAAGATAGTAATAATATCGCATGGTATGTAATTAATGTTGCTGGACAAGTGAAATATATAAAGGTAACCGATGTTGAGCGTGATAGTGGTATTGCCGTGCTGACTTTTCACCATATTCTCAATAATCAAGAGAATAAACTTTTTCGTCACACCTCAACAACCACTTCAGATGTCGCATTTAGTAATCAAATGGCCTATTTAAAACAGGCTGGCTACCAGACTATCAGTATGGAAGCGCTTGATGGATATATCAAAGGTCAGAATAATTTACCTGCTAGAGTGGTCGTGTTAACATTTGATGATGGATTAAAGTCAGTCTATAAATATGCCTATCCGATTTTAAAAAATTATAAATTTAATGCGGTGGCCTTTATTATTTCATCACGCATTAAATATTTCCCTCAACCGTGGGATGCCAATTCGCTACAATTTTTGAGTTTTCAGGAGATTGATGCGATGCAGGATGTATTTGAAATAGAGTCACATACCCATTTCATGCATAAACGTGCAGCATCAAAACATCCAATATTATTGTCAAAGTCATACCATAATATTTATCGTGATTTTGTACGCTCAAAGAAAGTCTTGGCTAAATATAATTATCATGTGGATTATTTATCATATCCTTTTGGTGGTTATAATAAATTGGCCATTAAAGCGGCTGAAGAGGCCGGTTATCGGTTAGCGGTAACGACAGAGCAAGGAAAAGTTAAACCCAATGATAACCCCTATACCCTAAAGCGGTTGTATGTTTTCCGAACCGATCCTGTGCAGGTTTTTGCTGATAAAATTCGCAATTAATGATTCTAATATAGCGTGCAATAAAAAAGCCACGATATCTTCGTGGCTTTTTGTCAGATAAACCGGTTGTATTTTTTAGTGTTATTCAACACGCAAAATACGACAGGTATTCGTGCTGCCAATGGCGCCCATATCATCACCCTGAGTGACCATAACCAGATCACCTGCCATCAAAAAGCCCTTATCTTTTAGGATAGAGACGGCTTCTTGTGCTGCGTCGTGGCCTGAGGTATGGGTATCAAAAAATACCGGTGTAACACCACGGTACAGTGCTGCCAGATTCAGGGTTGTTTCATGGCGAGACATAGCAAAAATTGGCTTACCAGAACTGATTCGTGACATCATCAGCGCAGTACGGCCAGACTCAGTCATGGCAATAATGGCTGTCACACCTTGTAGATGGTTGGCTGCATACATGGTTGACATCGCAATGGTCTCTTCAACATTGTCGAAGGTGCGATCCATTCGGTGGTTAGATACATTGATGCTTGGCATCTTCTCTGCACCTAAGCAGACGCGCGCCATTGCTGCGACAGTTTCCGCTGGATACTGGCCTGCGGCTGTTTCGGCTGACAGCATGACCGCATCGGTGCCATCAAGTACGGCGTTAGCAACGTCCATTACCTCTGCACGGGTTGGCATCGGGTTGGTGATCATCGATTCCATCATCTGGGTTGCGGTGATCACTGAACGATTCAGGCTGCGTGCGCGGCGGATCAGTTTTTTCTGTACGCCAACTAGTTCTGGATCGCCAATCTCAACACCCAAATCACCACGGGCAACCATAACCACATCAGAGGCAAGGATCACATCATCCATCGCTTCATCAGTAGCAACCGCTTCGGCACGTTCGACTTTAGCTACAATTTTGGCATAACAACCGGCATCACGAGCCAAACGGCGCGCATAGTTCAGATCTTCCCCTGTACGTGGGAAAGAGACGGCCAGAAAATCCACATTGATTTTGGCTGCAGTAATGATGTCGGCTTTATCTTTCTCGGTAAGCGCTTCTGCAGACAGACCGCCACCCAGTTTGTTGATGCCTTTATTGTTCGACAGCGGGCCACCAACAGTAACTTCGGTGAACACTTTTAGCCCTTGAACTTCCAGCACTTTCAGTTGTACGCGGCCATCATCGAGTAGCAGAATATCGCCCGGAACAACATCATTTGGAAGACCTTTGTAGTCAATACCGACTTGTTCTTTATCGCCTTCACCTTTTGGCAATTCGGCATCTAACAGGAACTTATCGCCTACATTTAAGAATATTTTTCCCTCTTTAAATGTAGATACACGAATTTTAGGGCCTTGGAGATCGCCTAAAATCGCAACATGTTTACCCAGTTTAGCCGCCAGTTCACGTACTTTATTTGCACGCGCAAGGTGGTCTTCTGCAGTGCCGTGAGAGAAGTTTAGACGAACAACGTTAGCACCGGCGGCAATGATTTTTTCAAGATTATTGTCGCGGTCAGTTGCGGGGCCGAGTGTGGTAACGATTTTGGTTCTTCTGAGCCTTCTGGACATGGATAACTCCGTTAAATAGTCGCTATACGGTGTGCCGAATGCGGCAAAGTGCATCGTGATAGTGAACAGAAATGCAATGATGCAAACGCGCAGCGTTACCCTATTGTCAGGGCGCGACTGTGCGGTAATCTTGTACAAAATAGTCTGTCTATTATCGCACTTTCGATGAGACCTGCATTAGTTGTTTCATGCTATTTGTGTGCGATAATGGCATTTTTTATGAATAATCATTCAGCGGACTTTAGTTATATCAGGCTTATGCCCCTTTTTCAAAGCGCGAGTCACGCAGGGCCTCTTTTACCCGTTTGAGATTATCACGGAATTTAGCGCCTCGGCGTAACGTAAAGCCGGTAGCGAGGACATCTATCAGGGTCAGTTGGGCAATGCGCGAGGCCATCGGCATGTAGACATCGGTATCTTCGGGTACATCGAGTGTCAGTGCCAGTGAAGCTTCGCGGGCCAGCGGTGAGCCTTCAGAGGTAATAGCGATAACGGTGGCTTCATTTTCACGGGCTAACTGAGCTATTTCGACCAGACTTTTGGTTCTGCCTGTGTGTGATATCAGCACAATCACATCATTTTCACCCACGTTCATGCAGCTCATGCGTTGCATGACGATGTCATCAAACCAGATAACCGGCACATTGAAGCGGAAAAACTTGTTCATGGCATCATGGGCCACTGCAGCGGATGAGCCCAGACCAAAAAATGAAATTTTCTTGGCCTGCGTGAGCAGATCAACGGCACGGTTGACCGCATTCGGGTCTAAGCTATTTTTGGCGACTTCCAGACTGGCCATGGTCGATTCGAATATTTTCGCGGTATAGGCTTCAGCCGCATCATCCTCTTCCACATTACGGTTTACGTAAGGTGTGCCGTTGGCCAAGCTCTGAGCTAAGTGCAGTTTAAAGTCAGGGAAACCTTTGGTATCTAAGCGGCGACAAAAGCGGTTTACGGTAGGTTCACTGACATCAGCTACTTTGGCTAAGGTCGCAATGCTTGAGTGGATTGCCGTTTGCGGCGAGGCAAGAATGACTTCAGCAACTTTTCGTTCTGATTTACTAAAGTGCTCTAGGCTTTTCTGGATTTTGTCCAGTGTGTTCATGCGAATACCACGTCATGGTTTAATGTTACGAAAATCCCTGTATCTCTCAATAAAAAAAGGGAGAGTATGTTGGAAATATACTACCAGAGGCGGCCACTTCACAGCGAGTCAGCGCATGAATGTTCGTATTATTTCGTCAGAATATGATTGAGGTCTAAAAATAGGGTTGATTGTATGAGTGGCTAACTGACTGGGTATTTCTAGATGATTCATGTATTCATTCGCGTGATATTAGCGTATTTCCCTTGAATTCGTTTCCTGCGTAAAATAAGTTGCTTGGTAGGGTACAGTAAAAAAATAACGCCACTGGCAACAACCGGTTTGAGGACGACATAATGGTATCAAAAGCACAAGCCTGTGATCTGGTTCTGTTCGGAACGAAAGGGGATCTGGCACGTCGTAAACTACTGCCTTCTTTGTATCAATTGGAGAAAGCAGGGCTGTTGCACCAAGACTCACGCATTATTGGCGTTGGCCGTGCAGAGTGGACACAAGAAGAGTACGTTGATTTTGTTCACAGCGCGCTGATGACCTTCCAAAAAGAGGCGGTTGATCCTGCGGTGTGGGGCACATTAAGCCAGCGCCTGCGTTTTTGTAATTTGGATGTGAATAACGAGGCTGACTTTGCGCAGTTGGCTACACTGGAAGACAGTGTAGAACGTGTAATGCTGAACTATTTTGCCATGCCACCAATGACTTATCCGGCAATTTGCCGCGGTTTGGCGTCGGTAGGATTAAACCGCCAGCCTAACCGTGTGGTGATGGAAAAGCCGATTGGCACTAGCTTGGCTTCATCCCAAATTATTAATGATGGTGTGGCTGAGTTTTTTGATGAGTCTCAGGTTTACCGCATTGACCACTATTTGGGCAAAGAGACCGTTCTGAATTTGCTGGCATTGCGCTTTGCTAACTCAATTTTTGCTTCTAAATGGGATAACCGCACAATTGACCATGTGCAGATCACCATTGCTGAAGAGGTGGGCATTGAAGGGCGCTGGGGCTATTTTGATAAAGCGGGCCAGATGCGTGATATGGTGCAAAACCACCTGTTGCAGATTTTAACCATGATTGCGATGTCGCCACCTGTTGATCTGACATCTGACCGTATTCGTGATGAAAAAGTCAAAGTTCTGCGTGCTCTGCGCCGTATCGATCACACCAACGTGAATGAAAAAACGGTACGCGGCCAGTATACGGCGGGCTTTGTGCAAGGGCAAAAAGTTCCCGGCTATCTGGAAGAAGAGGGCGCAAATAAGAGCAGTGCGACCGAGTCTTTTGTCTCTATTCGCGTAGATATTGATAACTGGCGTTGGGCTGGTGTGCCGTTTTATCTACGCACGGGTAAGCGTTTACCGGCAAAATGTTCTGAAATTGTGGTGTATTTCAAGAATCCACCACTGAACTTATTTAGCGATTCGTATAAAGATCTTCCACCGAATAAGCTGACCATTCGCTTGCAGCCTGATGAGGGTATTGAGATTCAGATCCTCAATAAAGTGCCAGGTCTTGATCATAAGCACCGTTTACAAACCACGAAGCTGGATCTGAGTTTTAGTGATACGTTCAGCGAAGAGCATATTGCTGATG
>CAMTGL010000077.1 GCA_947071955.1 uncultured Plesiomonas sp. | reverse complement strand
CGAGCAGGCCCGTCAAGCTGAAGATGAAGATACCTTCAATGAAACGGTCGCTGAATTAGCTGAGCTAGAAAAGAAACTGGCAAAACTTGAATTCCGCCGGATGTTCTCAGGCCCGAATGACAGTTCAGATTGCTACCTTGATCTGCAAGCGGGTTCCGGTGGTACAGAAGCGCAAGATTGGGCCAGCATGCTGCTGCGTATGTATTTGCGCTGGGCAGAGAGCAAAGGCTTTAAAACCGAAGTGATGGATGAGTCTGATGGTGATGTTGCTGGCATTAAAGGTGCAACCATCAAGATCAGCGGCGAATACGCTTACGGCTGGTTACGTACCGAGACCGGTGTTCACCGTTTAGTGCGTAAAAGCCCGTTTGACTCGGGTGGCCGCCGCCATACCTCATTTAGCTCTGCGTTTGTCTATCCGGAAATTGATGACAATATTGATATTGATATTAATCCGGCCGACCTGCGCATTGATGTTTACCGCGCCTCGGGTGCGGGTGGACAACACGTAAACCGGACAGAATCTGCGGTACGTATTACACACATACCAACCAACACCGTGGTACAGTGTCAAAATGACCGTTCGCAGCATAAAAATAAAGATCAGTGTATGAAGCAGTTAAAGGCCAAACTCTATGAGTTGGAACTGCAAAAGCAAAACGCTGAGAAACAAGCGATGGAAGACACTAAGTCTGATATCGGTTGGGGCAGTCAGATCCGTTCTTATGTTCTGGATGACTCCCGTATTAAAGATTTACGCACAGGAATCGAAAATCGCAATACGCAAGCTGTATTGGATGGTGATTTAGATCGCTTTATTGAGGCAAGTTTAAAAGCCGGATTGTAAGGAACTCCCATGTCTGAACAACAAAATCTTGAGCAAGAAAGTACATTAGATCTGAACAGTGAAATGGCAACCCGCCGTGCAAAGCTGGCAGCTCTGCGCGAAGAGGGGATTGCTTTCCCAAATGATTTCCGTCGTGACAGCATTTCCAACGAAGTGCATGCCGCGTTTGATGATAAGTCTAAGGAAGAGCTGGAAGCACTGAACAAAGAAGTGGTAGTGGCTGGCCGTATCATGACCCGTCGTATCATGGGTAAAGCTGCTTTCGTCACTTTGCAGGATATGGGTGGTCAGATCCAGCTGTATGTATCTCGTGATGATCTGCCAGAAGGCGTTTACAACGAGAAGTTCAAGAAATGGGACATGGGCGATATCGTTGGTGCACGCGGTAAGTTGTTTAAGACACAAACTGGCGAACTGACGATTCACTGTACAGAAGTGCGTTTGCTGACTAAAGCACTGCGCCCTCTGCCAGACAAGTTCCACGGCCTGTCAGATACCGAAATGCGCTATCGTCAGCGTTATTTAGACCTGATCACCAACCCGGAATCTCGCCGTACGTTTGAGATCCGTTCTAAAGTGATCAGCGGCATTCGTCGTTATCTGGAAGAGCAAAACTTCGTTGAAGTCGAAACGCCAATGCTGCACCCGATTCCAGGTGGTACGACAGCACTGCCATTTGCTACTCACCACAATGCGCTGGATCAAGAGATGTTCCTGCGTATCGCACCAGAGCTGTATCTGAAGCGTCTGGTTGTGGGTGGGATGGAGCGTGTATTCGAAGTTAACCGTAACTTCCGTAACGAAGGCCTGTCAGCACGCCATAACCCTGAGTTCACCATGCTTGAGTTTTATCAGGCATACGCAGACTACAACGATCTGATGGATAAAACCGAAGATATGTTCCGTACTCTGGCGATGAGCATTCTGGGTTCAACCACCGTTCATTACGGTGATCATGTGTATGATTTCAGTAAGCCGTTTGATCGTCTGACGCCTGCTGAAGCTACGGTGAAGTACACTGACCTGACTATCGATAAGCTTGATACACTGGAAGCTGCACGTGCAACGTGTGATGCGCACAAGATCAAGTATCAGCCGCAGTGGGGCGTAGGCCGTCTGCAAGTTGAGATCTTCGAAGAGCTGGCGGAACACTGCCTGATCCAACCAACCTTCATCACTAAGCATCCGGCAGAGACTTCTCCGCTGGCACGTGCTAACGATGAAGATGCAAGTGTGACCGACCGTTTTGAGCTGTTCATCGGTGCACGTGAAATTGCCAATGCTTACTCTGAGTTGAATGACCCAGAAGACCAAGATCGCCGTTTCCGCCAGCAACTGGTAGAGCGTGATTCAGGTGATGCTGAAGCAATGCATTATGATGCGGAATACATCATGGCAATGGAATACGGCCTACCACCAACAGCAGGCGAAGGTATCGGTATTGACCGTTTGGCAATGATTTTTGCTAACGCACCGAGTATCCGTGACGTGATCCTGTTCCCGGCAATGCGCCCGCAAAAATAACTGATTGCCTGCTGGTACCTTAGTATATCGGCATGTTAGCAATATCAGAAAAACGGAGTCGGTTGACTCCGTTTTTTTATGCTGTGACTAAGTGGCGTTGTACCTAGTATTTAAATCTGTCGTGTCATTTATTGGGATACAGAGCACGGAAACATATATCCATACTTTTTCCTGCTTAATTCTCAATCAGTTAAGCATATGGTTGCTTGCAGTCATCGCCAAGAAGGTTATAATCGAGCCCACGTTACGGGTATTGCGCGTAGCGGCTTTTGCTTTTGCAAGTCAGATTTTAGTGATGCGGGTGTAGTTCAATGGTAGAACGGTAGCTTCCCAAGCTGCATACGAGGGTTCGATTCCCTTCACCCGCTCCATATCCTTTTATTATGTTCTCTCTTCTGTTTTCTCTATTTTCTTTCCCGAGTTTCATCTTTATCAGCACTCATTTTACCGGTTTAGCCTCTATATTAAATATTTTGGTCTTGTCCAATACGAGTTTGTGAGCTTATTTTCAGCCGCTTAGCCCTCTTATGACAGGACGTACACTCAGGCCTGAAAACCTTCGTTACGTTTTGAACCGGTTTGTTGCCAATCAGTGCTGGAGTCAGACTTGGGCATTCGTTACTCTAATTCCAAGAAATATTTTAAGGGCTTACGATAGCCCTGTTTGCACCAACCTGCGCGGAGTCGCAGGTTTTTTTTTGCCTGCAAAACAGCAGTAAGTATCGTACTTACTGCCAGTGTGCAAGGGGGCAAATGTGCGAATAAATGAAAGCAGAGTGGTTAGTCCGGGGTATTTTTGTTCAGTGTAATTGATTTACCCCGTTGTAAACGGATATTGAGCATCTCGACGCCAAAGGAAAAACCCATTGCAAAATAGATATAGCCTTTGGGGATATGTGCGCCAAAACTCTCACCAACCAGCGTGAAGCCCACTAGAATCAAAAAGGCCAGTGCCAGCATCTTGATGGTCGGGTTGTTATCCACAAACTCACCGATACTTTTCGCTGCAACCATCATAATCAGTACGGCAATCACAATAGCAACGACCATAATGGGAATATCGCTGACTAATCCAACCGCCGTAATCACCGAATCAAGTGAGAAGACGATATCTAAAATGGCAATTTGTACTAAAGTGAGCAGAAAATTACTGCTGGCTCGCGCAAGCTGTGGCTGATCATCAGCGCTGTGCTGCTGCAAACTTTCGTGGATCTCGTGGGTACTTTTGGCTATCAAAAATAGACCACCAAAGAACAAAATCAGATCGCGCCCTGATACAGCATGTTCTGCCAGTGTAAAAACCGGTTCGGTAAGACGCATCATCCAAGTTAATGAGATAAGCAGTAAGATCCGAGTCCCCATGGCAAGACCTAAACCCAGAATACGTCCTTTCTGCCGTTGATGCTCAGGTAAGCGGCCAACTAAAATACTTAAAAAGATAATATTATCAATGCCTAACACAATTTCGAGTGCAGTGAGCGTTAACAGAGCAATCCACGCATTTGGATCAACAAGCAATTCCATGAAAAACCTACACCTAAACAGTACGGGAATGACCTGAAATCATAACCTGTTGATAGGGATTTTTCATTAAGTGTTATAAATCGAAGTGTTTAGCTAAAATTGCAGCGGTAAAGGCTTTTTTTAGATAAAACCCGCGTGGCAGTGTTTTGATCGGCTGACCGTTACGCCCCACAGCATCGGTTAAGGCGCGGTTGTTGCTGGCTTTGGGGCGCAGCTGCAATACCTCACCGTGGCGGGCGGTAATGTTTTCAACTTCTCCTAGCACAATTAAATCCATGAGCTCTTCCCAGTCACGGCGCAGTAGCATCTCCTCGTCTTCTGAAGGAGTCCAGAGCAGCGGCGTACCAACACGCCGTTCAGCCAGTGGAATCGAACGCTCCCCCTCCACCGGTAGCCATAGAACACACTGCAACTTGTGCCGAACATGGCTAGTTTGCCAGTTAACACCACAGGTACCGGTGAGCGGTGCTACGCTAACAAAAGTGGTTTCCAGAGGTTTTCCCTGCCGATCGATAGGAATTGTTTTTAATTCAACACCTAAATGGGGGAAGTCCTGCTCGGGTTTACTGCCGGCACAGGCCCCTAAATGGCGTTCTATCAGCATACCAACCCAACCTTTATCACGTTTTAAGTTGGCTGGAACAGGCTGCCCACAGGCTGCCGCAAGCTCGCCGAGGCTGTAACCTGCTAACTGTAGCGCCCGTTGCCACAGTGCGTGGCGAGAAAGGGGAATAGAGAATTCAGATCTGTTCATAGGCGTATTTTACCATGCTTTTTTCTGCCGTTCTTTTTTCTGTATTTCTTATTTCTGTACTTCTTATTTTTGTGTTTCTTCGTGCTATTTTTTGTGCCCGAACAGCAGTAGGTACAAAACCAGTGTAAAAGATAAACAGAGTGACCACGGTACGGCTATTTTTGCGTAGGTATGATCCGAGCAACAACCTGTGTAGGTTGTTTTTTAAGCAGGCAGAGTCATCCACATCAGATCGTGTGGCGATGTTTTGATCTTATTTATTTAATCCTATGATCTATAAAGAAATAATAATGCAATTATCTTAAGATCATCCATAATAATAAAATTCTAGCTGTACAAATCACCAACAATAAACAGGATCTTCCCCCTGGTTATCCACAGAAAACTGGGATAATCGTGGATAACCGGTGTGAGTCAGGTGGAATACCCTGCCTGCATAACGAAAAGTACGTGCAACAATAGGGAGAGCTGCTGATCTTGTCAGCGATAAGTGTGGATAAATCCACCGCTGGTGGATCTTTGCACAATTGATGATCCTTTCGATCCATTAGTCTGTTTTTTTGCAGTGGATAAATTAATTTTTAGTTATAAGTAATTGTATTTTATCATTTTAATTTATTGTTTTTTGTTTGATCTTTTCGCGTGAAGAGTCATATTTTGCGTGATGCTGTGTATTTCTACACAGTGATATCCACAGAAAAAGTGAATAATTTCCCGCTGTTAGGGCGAAAGTTGTTTATAAGTGTTTACGGCGGTAAAAGTTATCCATAGGGTGTACAAATAAGCAGCAGAGTCGCGCGATAATGTTGATGCATAACACATCAAGCACTCCCCAATGCGTACATCGGTTTACCGACTTAGGGTTGTATGAAACAATCGCAGCATAACTGACGTTTTCAGTATTGAGGTAGTCCTGTGATTGATGGTGATGGCTACCGCCCAAATGTTGGCATTGTCATTTGTAACCGAGAGGGGCAAGTGCTGTGGGCTCGCCGATATGGACAGCACTCATGGCAATTTCCACAAGGGGGGATCAACTCAGGCGAAACGGCTGAACAGGCCATGTACCGTGAGTTGTTTGAAGAGGTGGGGCTGACAAAAAAAGATGTCCGTTTACTCACCTCAACCCGTAATTGGTTACGTTATAAATTGCCAAAACGTCTGGTGCGGTGGGATACCAAACCGGTGTGTATCGGGCAGAAACAACGCTGGTTCTTATTACAGCTGATGTGTGATGAGTCAAAGGTCAATATGCAAACCAGTGGAAACCCTGAGTTTGATGACTGGCGCTGGGTCAGCTATTGGTATCCGGTACGGCAGGTAGTCTCGTTTAAGCGAGATGTTTACCGGCGAGTGATGAAAGAGTTTGTTTCGGTCGTGATGCCTATTGATGATCTGGAAAGGTCATCGCTGAAAAATGCAAGAATAAGAAGGAAAGGATAACCTGATTATGTTGACCAAATTGCGGGAAATTGTCGAGCAGGTCGCCGCCGCGACCGATTTACCACAGGCATTGGAACTGCTGGTCAACAAAACCTGCCAGATCATGAAAACCGAAGTGTGTTCGGTATATCTGGCTGATCATACCCACCGTTGTTATCGGCTAATGGCCACTCGCGGGCTGGCAAAGCCTGCGGGGAAATCGGTAAGCTTGGCCTTTGATGAGGGCGTTGTCGGGCTGGTCGGCTCACGGGCCGAGCCGATTAATCTGGCCGATGTACGCCAACACCCCAGTTTTAAATTCCTGCCTGATGTGCGTGAAGAGTCTTACCGCTCGTTTTTGGGTACCCCGATTATCTACCGGCGTCAGTTGCTCGGGGTGTTGGTGGTACAGCAGCGCGAAGTACGCCAGTTTGACGAAAGTGAAGAGTCTTTTTTAGTCACTTTAGCCACTCAACTGGCCAGTATTTTATCGCATACCCAATCTCTGGGGTTACTCAGTGATAGCCAGCAGCGTAGGATCCGCGCGCAGGCTGCCGCACCAGGGGTGGCTATCGGTATTGGCTGGTTGGATAGAACACACTTATCACTGGAAGATATTGCACAAGCCAGCACGCTAGATCCTGACACCGAACGTGAGCGTTTATCGCGTGCGGTAGAGTCTGCGGCCAGTGAATTTCGCCGCCACAGCAAGCGCTTTAATGCCGACATCAGCTCTGAATCTGCTGCGATTTTTGATCTCTATATCCATTTATTGTCAGATATGGCTCTGCGTAAAGCGATGGCCGAGCAGCTTGATCAGGGCGTTGTGGCGGAGTGGGCGGTGCGCAAAACGTTTGAGCATTTTGCTGAACAGTTTGCT
This sequence comes from uncultured Plesiomonas sp., assembly GCA_947071955.1. Lineage (GTDB taxonomy): Bacteria > Pseudomonadota > Gammaproteobacteria > Enterobacterales > CAMTGL01 > Plesiomonas. Next base: position 2,109 of record CAMTGL010000077.1, on the reverse strand, counting down.
GGTCTGCCCGATCCGTACTTGCGTGAGCGCGCCAATGATATGCGTGCCTTAGCGCAGCGTCTGCTGTTTCATTTGATGGATGTACCAGAAAGTGAATGGAATTTGCCTGAGCACTTTATTTTGGTGACTGATGAGCTGACGGCCACACTGATTGCTGAGTTACCGCGTGAAAAAATGGTTGGCATTATTGTGCGCGATGGCGCAGCTAACTCACATGCGGCTATTTTAGCGCGTGCGCTTGGTGTACCTACGGTGATGGGGGTAGATATTGAACCCGACCAGCTTGAGCGGCGCGAGCTGATTGTTGATGGCTATCGTGGTAGTGTGATTGTCGATCCAGAAAATGCTATTCGTACCGAGTATCAGCGTTTGATCCTCGAAGAGCGTGAGCTGGATGAACGTGTTGCCGTTGATCTGGATAAACACGCGCAAACGGCGTGCGGCCAACGGGTTGAGATTTTACTTAATGCCGGATTAAGCGCTGACTGTCATATTGCCGTGAATCGAGGGGTAGACGGTGTCGGGTTATACCGTACTGAAGTGCCGTTTCTGTTGCATGGCAGTTTTCCTTCAGAAGATGAACAAGTTGCTTTGTATCAGCTGATTTTACAAAGTTACCCGAACAAGCCGGTCGTTATGCGAACGCTGGATGTTGGGGGGGATAAACCACTGCCTTATCTGCCGATCCATGAAGATAATCCGTTTTTGGGTTGGCGGGGGATCCGCCTGACACTCGATCACCCCGATATCTTTATTGCCCAAATCAGAGCGATGCTGCGTGCCAGTGTCGGGCACGATAATCTCTCGATTATGCTGCCGATGATCTCAGGGGTGGGTGAAGTTGATGAAGCCAGGCTGCTAATTGATCGGGCCTTTCGTGAAGTGGCCGAGCAGGTACAGGCGCAGGGGCTGATACTGAAAATGCCGAAAGTCGGTATCATGGTTGAAGTGCCGTCAATGTTGTATCAGTTGCAATTTTTGCCCGGTAAAATTGATTTTATCTCGGTAGGATCAAATGATCTTACCCAGTACCTGCTGGCAGTTGATCGTAATAATGCACGGGTTGCCGATATTTTTGACTCACTGCATCCGGCAGTATTGCGGGCGCTTAAACAGATCAGCACAGAAGGGCAGCAGTTTAATTTGCCGGTCAGTTTGTGCGGTGAGCTGGCCGGTGATCCGGTAGGGGCGCTGCTGCTGGTCGGAATGGGCTATCGGCACTTAAGTATGAACGGGCGCAATGTGGCGCGTATTAAATATCTGCTGCGTGCGGTGACTCTCGATGATTTGCAAATACTGGCCGAACGCGCGCTCAGTGCCCGAGTGACAACTGAGGTGCGGCATTTAACGGCCGCATTTATGGAGCGACGCGGGCTGGGCAGCTTTATCCGTGGTGGAAATTCATTTTACTGATACCCCAGCGTGTATGATGCGCGAGATAACAATTGACGGATACAACCGATTATTTAGATAACTATAGATAACTATAGATAGCCCGCCACCGGGCAGTGTCTAGCACTGTAGTTACCTTGAAATTAGTCGGTTATGCTGATTATTGATAGGCCTGTGCGATATCTCTCGGTATGCTATATGCCCTGTTTGGGTTGCAATGTGTTGATCTCTGGCTGTGGTAGCACTTAGCTATAATGCTGGCACTCTTTTTATTACACATTGCTACTTTTGTGTAAGTTGAGGCTATCCATGTTGCTGTTTGTTATTGCCTGCCTGTTACTCGGGGCTGTTGTCGGCATTCTGGCCGGTTTATTGGGTATTGGTGGCGGGTTGATTATTGTCCCCGCACTGGCTTTTTTACTGCCTAAAGCTGGAGTCTTACCCCAGCATCTAATGCCGATAGCGCTGGGCACATCTCTGGCCTCGATTGTTCTAACCGGTGTCTCCTCGTCGTGGCGACATCATCAACTGGGTAATGTTGACTGGAAAATTGTAAAAGCGATGATCCCCGGCGGCATTATCGGTGCGGTGATCGGCGCGCATGCCATTACCTTGATCCCCTCGGCTATGATAGGCAAAGTTTTTGGCGTACTGGTGCTTCTTCTGGCGCTTCAAATGGCATGGTCGGGCAAAGCAACAGCAGCACACTCATTACCG
>CAMTGL010000076.1 GCA_947071955.1 uncultured Plesiomonas sp. | reverse complement strand
GAATAAAATAAATGTGAACTCATCACCTAAAGCTGTGGATGATTCAGATGGTTTTAGTCAAAATACTAATATCACCGATAATAATAAAGCCTCATCAGAATATTTGGGTAAAGAGTTTATGGACTCTAAGGGGAAGTTTTTAGATATAAAAACCGTTCAGCCTGATGCATCAAAGCAGTGCCAATCTATGATATCTCAAATGAAAAATGCAAAAGCAAATGGGAAATTAGAAAATCACGTTTGGTTGGATTTAAATGGATCTTCGATCCATGAGTTTAAAGTTTTCCCTTACATTGGTATTAATGACCCTTCAGTTTGGGGATGTTATCTTGATGGTCCATTGGTTTACACGGATAAACCAATGAATATCGTTATTAATTTGACTGGCTTGCCGGATAAGGACTCTACTGCATATAAATACATTATGGCAAATGGATTGACTATTTACACTAATGGTGGTGGGCCTGCAAGAGGAATGATTTCGTTTATTGATAGTGTTAAAAACTCAAAGGTGAATCTAAAGTTTCAGGCAATGAATACGGTACAATTGGTCGGTACATTAGTATTGGATAGTGAAAGTTTAGCATGGTTTGAATCCTCATTTAAATTAACATATGATTCAAAGTTGCTTAATGAAATGAATGATAAACTAAAATCTCAATCAATCAAAATCGGAGCGTGGAGTGACTATTAATAGAGGGTTTGGATTGATTGAAGTATTGATATCTATGCTGATTATATCAATAACATCACTGGCCTTAGTTTCATTACAAAAGAGTTATTTTAACTCTTATTCTGACACAGCCATGAGATTAGAGGCATATCGTATTGCTAATACAAAATTAGAAACGATTAGCCGAATGCGATCCGGCAATGAATTTAATACCATTGCGGGATCTAATGAGTTCGTTATTACAAATGGAGTTAAGTATTTTGTTGAGGTGGTAAAACCTCAGTTAATTACAATTGATAGCTATCCTGATCCTGCTGATACGAAAAAAAATATTGATATTCAAGCTAAGAAAATAAATGTGAATGTTTCACAGTGCATATTAAATGACACTTCCTGTCCGGCAGGGGAGCGTGTGAAGATGGCATCTCTTTCGAGATTGCTTGCGGATTTAAATTATAAGTATGGTGTGAATTAATAAACATTAAATAGCTATATTTGCAATTTTATTTGCATCCCCCCTTACGATAACTGACAATTTGCGTTATCGCTTAAGAGATGAGGGATCGTTGTGCTTACTGTTTACCATTCAAATCAGCTGGATGTTTTAAAATCACTGCTGTGTCAGTTGATGCGTATTGATCCGCTCGACGATCCCTTTGAGTCTGATGTTATCTTGGTACAAAGCCCCGGTATGGCGCAGTGGCTCCGTTTACAGCTTGCCGAGGAGTTTGGTATTGCAGCCAATTTGGCCTTTCCTCTGCCTGCGACTTTTATCTGGGATATGTTTATCTGCGTATTACCCGGTATTCCTAAACAAAGTGCATTTAGTAAAGATGCGATGACATGGAAGCTGATGACCCTGTTGCCTCCATTATTGGAGCGTGAGGAGTTTGCCGCTTTGCGCGGGTATTTGAATGAAGATGACAATCAGCGCAAATCTTTTCAGCTGGCGGCCAGAGTCGCCGATCTCTTTGACCAATATCTGGTTTACCGGCCGGAGTGGATTCAGGCTTGGGAGCGGGGTGATACCCCTGAGGAGCTGGCTGGCGAGCACCCGTGGCAGGCTGTACTGTGGCGAGAACTGGTTGCTTTTACCGCCGATCTTGAGCAACCTAAATGGCACAGAGCCAACTTATACCAGCACTTTATTCGTGGCTTAGAGCAGGCAACCACCCGCCCTGCGGGTATTCCACCACGGTTATTTATTTTTGGTATTTCAGCACTGCCGCCCATTTATTTAGAAGCACTTAATGCGCTGTCGCGCCACTGTGATGTGCACCTGATGTTTACCAACCCGTGTCGTTATTACTGGGGGGATATTCAGGATCAAAAGCTGGCGGCAAAACTCTGGCTAACACTGAACGGGCAGCCAGGCACAAACTTTACTGCACCCGAATCAAGCAGTAATCCGCTACTGGCCTCAATGGGGAAGTTAGGGCGCGATAATCTTTATTTGCTGGCCCAGCTTGCTCCAAATGACATTGATGCGTTTGTTGAAATTGCGCCAGACTCACTGCTGCACCGTGTGCAGGCCGATATTCTGATGCTCGAAGACAGTACGGTACTGATGCCAAATCAGGATCATACTCGCCGTGAAATTGATCCTACAGATCGCTCAATAGTTTTTCACGCCTGTCATAGCCCGATGCGGGAAGTTGAGGTATTGCATGATCAGCTACTCAGCATGCTGGCTGATGATCCGACGCTTACTCCACGTGATATTTTGGTCATGGTCGCCGATATCAACCGTTACAGCCCTTATATTCAGGCGGTTTTTTCCAGTACCCGTGATAATCGTTTTATCCCTTTTTCAATATCAGATCGCAGTGCTAGTCAGGCTCACCCCATTTTACAAGCCTTTTTGACGCTGCTGAGTTTGCCGCAAAGCCGTTTTGTGGCCGAAGATATTTTGGCTTTGCTGGAAGTACCGGCACTGGCCCAAAAGTTTGCCATTAATGAAGAGGGGCTGGTGCTGTTGCGCCGCTGGGTTGAGGATTCCGGCATTCGCTGGGGGCTAGACGATCAAGCTATTGCAGAGTTGGGGCTACCGACACAGGGTAATCATTCGTGGCGCTTTGGGGTTGAGCGCATGCTGCTCGGTTATGCTATGCGCACCGAAACGGGGTTGTATGATCAGCGTCTACCGTATGATGAGGTCTCTGGCTTACAGGCAAGTCTAGTTGGCCAGCTTGCTGATCTGCTTGAAATTCTGGCTCATTGGCGCACAGTATTGAGTCAGGTTCATACCTTATCTGAGTGGTCATTGCAGCTTCGTGAATTACTGAATCAACTTTTTGTGGCTGACAGTGAAACTGAAGCGGTACTGGCACTGATTGACCGGCAGATCCAGCGTTTGGTTGAACAAGCGAATGCCGCCCAATTTAGCGCGCCACTTTCACTGGCAGTGCTGCGTGACAGTCTGAGCAGTGCGCTAGATAACGAGCGAATCAGCCAGCGTTTTCTAGCCGGACAAGTTAACTTCTGTACTCTGATGCCGATGCGCTCTATCCCTTTTCGGGTTGTGTGCTTGCTAGGGATGAATGATGGTGTGTATCCGCGCACACTGCCGCCTTTAGGTTTTGATCTGATGGCAGGTGCACGTGCACGACGCGGTGATCGTTCGCGGCGCGATGATGACCGCTACCTGTTTCTGGAAGCGCTGCAATCGGCACAAGAGAAGCTCTATATCAGCTATGTTGGCCGGTCGGTACAGGATAACAGTGAGCGCATTCCTTCTGTACTGGTCAGTGAGTTGCTCGATTATCTCTGCCAAAGCCAGATTTTACCGGAAGATGCACAGAGATTAGCCGTGTTGCATCAGGCCTTGGGAGATCATCCGTCAGCTGATGCGCTGGCTGAGAGTGCACAGAAACTGTTACAACTTAATGCTGCCGCTGAACAGCATTTACAGGCACATTTAGTGATAGAACAGGCGCTTAATCCCTTTAGTTGCCAGAACTTTCTCTCAGACTCACCCTGTTTCAGCTATGCTCGAGAGTGGTTACCGGCAGCACGGCGGGAAGGTGTTGCCGTCCCCGAATTTTGGTCGGCAGCATTGCGCGCATCAGAAACAGTCAGTGAAATTGAGCTGGACGCATTGCGTAATTTTTACCGTCACCCGATACGCACGTTTTTCCGCCAGCGGTTACGAGTGAACTTTGAAACACCAGCTACCGGTGTGCCTGATGAAGAGCTGTTTGATTTGGATGGATTGGCGCGTTACGGCATCAACCAGCAGCTTTTGAATACGTTACTAAAACAAGAGCCGCTAGAACCGTTTTTGGCACGCATTCAGGCTGAAGGGCGTTTACCGTACGGGCGTTTTGGTGAACTGGTTTGGCAGCGTCAGCTCAGTGATATGCAAACCCTGAGCAGTCAAATCAGAGAGCAGCAGCAAACGGTAATGGATAAAGAGGTTGATCTGCAGCTTGGGGCTTTGCATCTCACCGGTTGGTTGACGGGGGTGCAAGATGACGGCTTACTGCGCTGGCGGCCGGGTGTACTGAATGCGGTTGATGCATTGAACCTCTGGATTGAACATCTTGTCTACTGCAAGGTCATGGCACAAAACCAGCAACAGGCCGGATACAGCCGTATGTTGGGGCGCGACAGTATGTTCAGTTTTGCACCGGTTGACCCCGATACGGCAACGGGCTATTTAATTGAATTGGCACAAGGTTATTGCAGCGGGTTACAAATACCGCTGATGTTGCTGCCAAAGAGTGGTTGGGCATGGCTGGGCAAGTGCCATGATAACGGGCAGTTGTTAACAGATGAGTTAAGTTTGCAAAAAGCCCGTAAAGCTTTACTGGAGTGTTATCAAGGTGGATTTAACCGTAATGGTGAGGGCGATGACCCGTACCTACAACGGTTATTTGGCGCGCTGAATGACACTGCGTTACGTAATATTGAACACTGTACAACACACTATTTATTACCGGTTATGAGTCATCTGACGGCATAGCAAGAGACATCATTGAGGGGAGGATGCCCGATGAGGCAAAGTGACCAACCAACGCGTTGGATTGTATGGGTATGGTGCACCTTGATGCTGAGTGTACCGTTGCTGTGGAGCCCGTTTTCATGGTCGCAGTGGCAAGTATTACCCGATCCGGTGCAAAAAAGTGAGCGCGATACTCGTGAGTATCAGCCCATCACCTTGGCAAATGGAATGACAGTGCTGCTGGTTTCTGATCCTAAAGCCACTAAATCACTGGCAGCAGTAACTTTACCGGTCGGATCAATGGATGATCCCGATGCCCAGCTTGGGCTGGCGCACTATCTGGAGCATATGATCCTGATGGGGTCGAAAAAATATCCGGAAGCAGATGGCTTTTCACTGTTCTTAAATCAAAATGGGGGCAGTCACAACGCCAGTACTGCACCGTACCGTACCTCCTATTATCTGGAGGTGGAAAATAGTGCTTTTGATCAGGCCGTTGATCGTTTGTCTGATGCGTTAGCCGAGCCGTTGCTCGATCCCAAAAATGGCGATCGTGAACGCCATGCGGTGAATGCAGAAATGGTGATGGCGCGCTCGCGTGATGGGATGCGTTTAGGTGAGGTTGATTCAGAAACGATTAACCCAAAACACCCGACGGCCCGTTTTTCCGGCGGAAATTTAGAAACACTGTCAGACAAACCGAACAGTAAACTGCATACCGAATTGCGCCATTTTTACAATAAATACTATTCGGCCAATATTATGCAGGCGGTGCTGTACTCAACACTGCCGCTCGATAAAATGGCAGCGATAGCCGATCAGAGTTTTGGCAAAATTGCCAATCACAAGATCAGCGCACCACAAGTGACTGTACCGGTGACAACCCAAAAAGAAGAAGGGGTGATCATTCACTATGTGCCGGTGCAGCCACTAAAAGCATTGCGCATTGAATTTACCATTCCGAATGATAGCGGTGAGTTTCGTAGCAAAGTCAGCACTTATATTGCTTATATGATTGATAACCGTAATCCTGGAACACTGGCCGACTGGCTACTGCGTCAAGGGTTAGCCGACGGTATTCAGAGCAGTGCCGACCCTATGCAGGCGCGTAATGGCGGTACATTCGGGATCTATATTTCACTGACAGATAAAGGGCTGGCACACCGTGATGAGATCATTGCGGCAGTATTCCGTTACCTGCGTGAACTTGAGCAAAAAGGGGTACAAAAGAGCTATTTTGATGAGATAGCCGATGTCTTGAAACTCGATTTTCGTTATCAGTCTGTGACTCGTGATATGGGCTATGTGGAAGACTTGTCTGACAACATGCTGCGCGTTCCGGTTGCCAACGTGCTTAATGCTGGCATGCTGGCCGATCAGTATAATCCGGAAGCCATTCGTCAGCGTTTGGCACTGATGACAGCACAAAATGCTCGGATTTGGTTTATCAGCCCGAAAGAGCCGCACAATAAAAAAGCCTATTTTGTGGATGCACCGTATCAGGTGAATAAAATCACACCGGATCAGTTTGCCATCTGGCAGCAGATGGGGGCAGCGCTGAACTTAAAACTTCCCGCATTGAACCCGTATATTCCGGATGATTTTACCCTGCAAAAAGCGGCTGATAGCAGCGGTAAGCCACTGGCCGTAATCAATAAACCGACTTTGCAGGCATGGTTAATGCCAAGCACGGTTTTTGCTGATGAGCCAAAAGGGGTGGTGACGCTGACGCTGCGCAACCCTGATGCAGATAACACCGCACGTAATCAGGTGCTGTTTGCCCTCACTGATTATCTGGCTTCACTCTCGCTCGATGAGCTCAGTTATCAAGCGGGTATCGGCGGGATTGGTTTTAGCTCATCGAATGATAACGGGTTACAAGTGTCGGCCAGCGGCTTTACCCAGCATCTACCAAAGCTGATGTTGTCATTGCTGCAAGGCTATCGTGACTTTACCCCTACGGCGGCCCAGTTGGTGCAGGCCAAAGCGTGGTATCGTGATCGTCTCGCCTCGGTGGATAAAACCCGTGCTTATCAGCAGGCAGTGATCCCGTTGCAATCACTCTCGGCTGTGCCCTATTTTGAGCGCCCAGAACGTTTAGCGCTGCTTGATAGCATTACGCTTGATGAAATGTTGCAATACCGTACACAACTCCTGAAGCAGTCAACACCGGCACTGTTGGCGGTGGGGAATTTCAGTCAGGCGCAGGTGCGCGATCTGGCGGAACAAGTAAAATCCCAACTGCAAACGGCAGGAGATAAACCTTGGTATGGCGAAACCGTTGCAATTAAACGGGCGCATCATGGCTATTTTGATCGTCGGATCAGCGCCTCTGACTCCGCATTAGCTGCACTGTATGTGCCGCTCGGTTATGGCGAACGTGAAGGGCAGGCTCGGGCAGCACTGCTTGGGCAGATTTTACAACCGCTATTTTTCAATCAACTGCGCACCCAAGAGCAGCTCGGGTATGCCGTATTCAGTTATGCGATGCCAGTTGGTCGGCAGTGGGGGTTGAGTTTTGTGCTGCAAACGCCGGATAAAACCCCCGCTTATCTGTATGCGCGCTATCAGGCATTTTATAAGCAGGCTGCCGAGCGTTTAGCCTCGATGCCAGCAACGGAGTTTACTCAGTTTAAAAATGCTCTGTTAAACGAGTTGCGTCAGCCTCCGCAAACGCTGGATGAAGAAGCGGCTCGCTTTGGCGGTGATTTTTCGCGCGGCAATACCGCCTTTAACGGGCGTAATCAGTTGATCAGCGCAATTGAAACCCTCACGGCACAGGATATTGTTACCTTTTATCAGGATGCAGTGATGCGTGGTACCGGTTTATCGTTGCTCTCAGAGGTGCAGGGCGGTAAAGAGAAAGATGGCTTTGCGCAACCTAAGCAGTGGAGTGCACAACCTTCGGTTTCTGCACTGCAAAATGCATTAAGCAAAGTGAGCAGTCACTAGCAGTGAGAGGCCTTGCGCGATAAATACAGCAAAGAGCCTGCACAATGCAGGCTCTTTTTTTTGTGTTTTTATCACAATCGAGCGATATCGCTATTTTATACAATATCGTTATGCCCGATACGGTACTGAACTGATAAAATAACCCAGTGGCTTCATGCGATAAGCCATTGTATTTTTAGTAAATACCGGTTTCTCACTCACCCCAGCAACAGCAAGATGGATATTGTAGGGATAACATCAAATGACCGTGCAAACACTCAATCCGCTGACCTTACCTCTGTTTGGTGAGCGTCTGATCGAAGCCTCAGCAGGAACAGGGAAAACCTACACTATCGCGGCCTTGTATCTGCGCTTATTGCTGGGGTTAGGAAACGATGCTGCGTTTGCGCGCCGTCTGCAAGTCAATGAAATATTGGTGGTGACCTTTACCGATGCTGCAACTGCTGAGTTGCGTGATCGGATCCGTGCTCGTATTCGTGGCGCGCGAATTTTTATCATGCAGTTAGTACAAGAGCCGCAGATTGCTGCCAGTTTATTGCAGGATACACGCCGCACTGACCCGTTACTGGCCGGTATCATTGATTCTTTGACCGACTGGCCGGAAGCGGCACATATTCTGCTCAGTGCCGAGCGGCAGATGGATGAGGCGGCGGTTTATACTATTCATGGATTTTGTCAGCGAATGCTGACACAAAATGCCTTTGAATCGGGTACGTTGTTTGAACAAACCTTCCTGACCGATGAGAGCGCACTGATCCAGCAAGTGGTTCTTGATTTCTGGCGGCGGCACTTCTACCCGTTACCGCTTGATATGGCCAGTGTGATTAGCCAGACATGGGCTACGCCCGACGCGCTCAAGCACGAGGTCAGCCGTTATCTGAGTGGCCCGATGCCGAAAATAAAACGCCAAGAGAGCGATACGGATCTGGTGGCGCGGCATCAGAAAATTATGGCATTAATCTCCGAGCTGAAAAGTGCATGGCTGGTGGTTGCCGCAGATATTGAGGCGCATATTGCCGATTCGGGTATTCCAAAAAATCGCTACCGCAAAGACTGGGTGGCAAAGTGGGTGGGTGAGCTGACAACATGGGCATTGCAACCGACCGAAAGCTATGTGCACCCTGATTGCTTGATCCGTTTTAAGCAGACCACACTGTCAGAATTGACCAGCAAAGGGATTGCACCTGCACTACCGATATTCAGTCAGATTGATACTTTTTGTGAGCACTCACTTACTCTTCGCGACTTGGTCATCAACAGCGCCGTACACGAGATGCGTCAGGCGATGCAGCAGCAAAAACTGACACGCGCCGAGTTATCGTTTGATGATCTATTATCGCACCTTTCGTCAGCCCTAAAAAATGACTCGCTTGGTTTGCTCGGCGATGCCATTCGTCAGCGCTATCCGTTGGCGATGATTGATGAATTTCAAGATACCGATCCGCAGCAGTATCACATCTTCCATACCCTGTATGGCGGCCGGCAGGATACCGGCTTGCTAATGATTGGTGATCCCAAACAAGCCATTTATGCTTTTCGCGGGGCCGATATTTTCACCTACATTGAAGCACGAAGAAATGTAAGCGCTCACTATACACTACAAACTAACTGGCGCTCATCTCGT
>CAMTGL010000075.1 GCA_947071955.1 uncultured Plesiomonas sp. | reverse complement strand
CGTCATTGACGGGGCTTTTTGCGTTTGGCGCTTGTTTAAGGCTAACGGTTTCCTGTTGTTAACGTCTTTCCGCGTTTATCATTGCTGTATGCTTCTGATCTTTATAGTCTCCTTTCCTTTCATGTTTAGTTTTTGTCTTTTGTCTTTTGCCTTTTATCTTTTTCCCTCTATTTATTGTGTTGTGTTGTGTTTTTGAGTGTGTGCTGACTTAGTCTGTACTCAAGGCGTTGCATAAATCGGTGAAAGCATCACAAAACAGTATGTGGCCGCTGCAAGCAAGAGGGGATTTACGGTACAGTAATCTTGTTTGCACCGGTGTGGTGCGGTTGAGGGCGTAGCCCTGTTAAGTAGGAGTTGTTATGTACGATAGCTACCAAGGGCTGATTTTTGATATGGATGGCACGATTATCGAATCACTGCCCGCGCATCGTCAGGCATGGATAGAGATCTTGGGGAAATACGGGCTGCCGTATGAGCCAGAGCTGATGGCATCACTCAGTGGCGCGCCAACATGGTCAATTGCCCAGTCAATTATTGATCGCCACGGCGCTGATTTAAATGCCGTGGCGCTGGCCAAAGAGAAGATGCAGCAATCGCAGAAGTATCTGTTTGATCTGTGTGAGCCGTTGCCGCTGATTGAGGTGGTAAAGGCGTATCATGGTCGCCGCCCTATGGCAGTTGGCACTGGCAGTGATACGGCGATGGCTGAGGCTATTTTGCAGCATATGGGGTTGCGCCACTATTTTGATGTGCTGGTTGGTGCAAATGATGTCACCGCGCACAAACCGAACCCGGATACATTTTTACTCTGTGCATCGCGTATGGGCGTTGCACCTGAGCATTGTGTGGTTTTTGAAGATGCCGATTTTGGTATTCAAGCAGCCCGCAGTGCAGGAATGGCTGTGGTTGATGTGAGAACGCTGGCCTGATGTTGGCGGCATTTGATGCCTGGATCGCTAGTAGCGGGCTGTGGGGCCTGCTGCTGAGTAGTTTTCTCAGTGCTACGCTGCTTCCTGGTAATTCTGAAGTGCTGCTGGTGATGCTTTTACAGCAAGCACAGTGGCCCGTTTGGCAGCTAATTGTGGTTGCTTCTGTGGGGAATACGCTCGGAAGTGTGGTGAGTTTGCTGATGGGGCGAGGCGTTGCTGAAATAGTGCCACAGCGTGGTCTGACTACCGCTACCCGCTGGGTAAAAAAATACGGTGTCTGGTCATTACTGTTTAGCTGGCTGCCACTTATTGGCGATGTTTTGTGTCTGCTGGCGGGGTGGTTTCGGCTCTCTTTTTGGCCGGCTACACTGTTTATTTTATGGGGAAAAACGTTACGTTATCTTGTCGTTGCACTTATATTTCAAGGTGTTAACCATATATTTACCCTGTAGTATAAAGAGTAACCGATTGTTATACCGTAGAAATTTGGGCATTTAACCAGTATCCTTATCAGATCAAAAGTTCAGGTTGGTTGAAGGAAGGGTTATTTTGATTCCTGACGTATCTGCTGCACTCTCATGGTTAGCAGCAAACCCACATGTCGTTCAAGGTCTGGGGCGGGGTATCGAGCGTGAAACGCTGCGGATTACGCCTGATGGTCATTTGGCTCAAACTGGCCACTCTGCGGCGTTAGGCTCTGCCCTGACACACAGCTGGATCACCACTGACTTTGCAGAGAGCCTGCTTGAATTTATCACGCCGGTAGAGCGGGATGTTGACAGTCTGCTCACATTCCTGCGCGATATTCAACGTTATACCGCACGCAATATCGGTGATGAGCTGTTCTGGCCGCTCAGTATGCCCTGTTTTATCGGTAAAGAGAGTGACATTGTTCTGGCGCAATACGGTAAATCGAATATTGGTCGCCTGAAAACGCTCTACCGTGAGGGGTTGAAAAATCGCTACGGTGCACTGATGCAAGTGATCTCCGGTGTGCACTATAATTTCTCACTGCCGGATAGCTTTTGGTTGACAAGGTTTGGCAGTGATCTTGATCCTCAGGTTCTGCAAGATAAGATCTCTGACGGCTACTTAAAGCTTATTCGTAACTATTACCGCTTTGGTTGGGTGATCCCGTATCTGTTTGGTGCTTCTCCTGCACTGTGCCGCTCGTTTATCGCAGGGCGTGAAGATGTGCTGCCGTTTGAGTCAAACAGCAAGGGGTTGATGTATCTGCCGTATGCCACGTCATTGCGAATGAGCGATCTGGGCTATACCAATAAAGAGCAGAGCAAACTGGGTATTACATTTAATCAGTTGCGCCCGTATGTGGATGCACTGAAAAAAGCGATCCATCAGCCATCACAGCAATATGCCAATATCGGCGTTAAAGTCGGGGATAAATACCGTCAGCTCAACAGCAACGTGTTGCAAATTGAGAACGAGTTTTATGCTCCAATTCGGCCTAAGCGTGTCACGTTGGCCGGAGAGTCACCGTCTGATGCGTTATTACGCGGCGGTATTCAATATATTGAAGTGCGAGCGCTTGATAATAATCCGTTCTCGGCAATAGGTATTGATGCTGAACAGGTGCGTTTCTTAGATCTGTTTATGATCTGGTGTGCGCTGGCCGATGCACCAGAAATGAGTGAAAGCGAGTTACTCTGTTGCCGTAAAAACTGGAATCGGGTGATCCTTGAAGGACGCAAACCGGGGCAGACAGTCGGTATCGGGTGTGAAGAGGCGCGTCAGCCACTGGCTGATGTTGGGCAGCGTTTGTTTGCGGATTTGCTGAGTGTGGCTACCGTGCTTGATGGTACGGATTCTGATACCTATCAGCGGTTGTGTACTAAACTGATGAAAGCGTTTGCTGATCCCTCGTTGACACTCTCAGCCCAAGTGCTGGATCAGGTGCTGGCAAAGGGGATTAGCGGTTTTGGTTTGGAATTGGCCAAACAGTATCAGCAGCAGTTATCCAGTGAAGCGTTGGAAATGCTTTCTGATGCGCAGTTTGCGCAGGAGCAGGCCGACTCTTTTGCCAAACAAGCGGCAATTGAAGCAGCAGATACCCTTAGTTTTGATGATTACTTAGCCAGCCAGAACGGGTAACTGCCCGTTTTAAACGGTGGCTATTGTTTTTGCGGGATAAAAAAAAGCCACATCAACCGATGTGGCTAAAAATAACATCTCTGCAGGTGTATTCAGGGATGTGATGACAACAAATAGCGCGTCTTACTGTAAATTAAGACCGGCACAGTGCGAAAAGGTTTCCCTATTCAGGTAAATAAATTTATTTATTTTCACATAAGATAAAATAGTCAAGGAAGTCAAACTCATGCCGTTATTGGATAGCTTCACTGTTGATCATACCCGAATGAAAGCGCCGGCCGTTCGCATTGCAAAAACCATGCAAACACCGCACGGGGATGCCATCACCGTTTTTGATTTACGTTTTTGCGTCCCGAACCAAGAGTTGCTGAGTGAAAAGGGTATTCACACCCTTGAGCACCTGTTTGCTGGGTTTATGCGTGATCATTTAAATGGTCAGGGCGTTGAAATTATTGATATTTCACCGATGGGCTGCCGTACCGGATTCTATATGAGTCTGATCGGTGCGCCAGATGAAGCTCGTGTGGCCGCCGCATGGTTGGCAGCAATGCACGATGTTGTCGCCGTGCAGCAGCAATCGGATATTCCTGAGCTCAATGAGTATCAGTGTGGTACCTGCAACATGCACTCACTGAGTGAAGCACAGGCAATTGCTGCACAGGTCATTGCGCGGGGGGTTGTGGCTAACTCAAACAGTGAACTGGCACTTGATGACGCGCAGTTAAAAGCACTCGCTATCCGCTAATCTACTGTTTTATAAGTGATCGTGTTTTATAGGTAATACTTTTTATCTATCAAAAATGCGGTTGTAAATAACATCCATCAAAAAGCCCTGCACGTGAGTTACGCGCAGGGCTTTTTTGTTTTATCAGTTTGAATCTAGTCGGTAGCGGTCGTTTTGGGGTGAATTCTCACCTGTTTAATCATGTTATCGCTAACTGCCAGAATATCAATTTGATTGCCGTACAAATGCACACTGGTGCCAAGCTCAGGAATATCTTCCAGATGCTCAAGCAGTAATCCATTCATTGTGCGCGGGCCGGTGGTTGGGAAATCCCAGCCGAATGCCTTGTTCAGATCACGGATATTGGCCGAACCATCAACATAAATGGTGCCATCACTCTGTGGCGTAGTTTCGTCAGCCAGTGTAGGAGACATTGAGGTGGTAAACTCACCCACAATCTCCTCGAGAATATCCTCTAGCGTGATCAGCCCCTGAATATCGCCGTATTCATCCACAACCAGACCAAAACGCTGTTTATTGCGCTGAAACTTGATTAGCTGAACATTCAGCGGTGTGCCTTCTGGCACAAAGTAGATCTCATCGGTCGCGCGCAGCAAGGTCTCTTTATTGAACTCATTTTTTTCCATCATGAGCCGGTAGGCTTCTCGCACGCGAAGCATACCAATGGCGTTGTCAAACGTATCGCGGTATAACACCAAGCGCGCATGTTGGGCGTGATTGAGCTGGCGGACAATGCTCTTCCAATCATCATTAATATCAATGCCAACTACTTCATTGCGCGGCACCATAATATCTTCTACCGTGATCTGCTCAAGATCAAAGATAGACAGCAGCATATCTTGATTACGGCGGGTAATACGCGGGCCCGCTTCATATACAATAGTGCGCAGCTCTTCTTTACTGACTGATGCTTCATTTTTAACATCAGAGCGCAAACCAAATAGCCGCATTAAGCCACTGGTGATCAAATTGGTTAGCAGTACGATAGGCATCATCACCTTTAATAGCAAAGACAACAAAAACGTACTTGGGAAGGCGATTTTTTCCGGATACAGTGCCGCAATGGTTTTTGGCATGACTTCCGAAAAGATCAGAACAACCAGAGTTAGAACACCGGTCGCCACAGCAACACCGGCATCACCAAACAGGCGCATGCCAAGAATGGTGGCAATGGCCGAGGCAAGAATATTGACTAAGTTATTACCTATCAGGATCAGGCTGAGTAAGCGCTCAGGCCGTTGCAGCAGTTGTTCCGCGCGCTTTGCGCCGCGGTGCCCCTCTTTTGCCATGTGCCGTAGCCGGTAACGGTTCAAAGACATCATGCTAGTTTCGGAGCCAGAGAAATAGGCAGAAATTAACAACATTAAAATCAGCACAACAAAGAGCGTGCCGGTATGTATGTCGTTCAAGTAATGGTTCCTTTCAAGAGTAAACAGAAGATAAGTATGAATTTAACCGCGCGCTAATGCTACTTTTTCATATCAAATAAGCAGATAAAACCAGAGTGCGGTGAACGTAAAAAGGTGAGGAAACGGCAGGAAGGGGCTTTGCATCGCCCGTAAAGTATTTTATTGTGCAAGGAAAGAGTCAGATTGGCGGGCATTTGCACACAGACTTATCTATGCCTGTGATATAGCTGCCCGCACCGAAAAATGCACTAGCGCAGGATCACTTCCTGCACAAAACGGCTACCAAAGTACGCCAGCGTCAGCAAAAATGCGCCAATCATACTGGCATAAACAACGCGACGACCGCGCCAGCCCCGTTTGAAGTGCCCCCACAGCAGCGTGCCATACACCAGCCATGCAAACAGCGAGAGCACCGCTTTGTGAGATTGCCCTTGAGCAAACATATCGTGGATAAAAAACCAGCCAGTAACCAGTGTCAGCGTCAGCAGAACCTCACCGACTAACGTGATTTGGAATAACTGACGCTCAACGGTCATCAGCGGAGGAAACATCGGGCTGACGGGCAGTTTTTTATGCTTTAAACGGTGATCAAGCCAAGCAAGCTGAATGGCATACAAGGTGGCAATCATCAAGGTTGCGTAGGCAAACAGCGCCAGCGTGATGTGCCCTAAAATACCCGGATGAGCCTCTAAGTGTGTAATAAATGCACCGGGTAAAAAGCGCGCGGCAGCAAGGTTAATTCCGGCAAAACTGTACACCACCGGCATTAAAAACCAGACACGGTAACGCAGTAAAGAGAGCGTCATCAACGCAGTAATAATCAAACCGACAAGCGAGGCCACATTTAATAAACTGAGATTTTGGCCGCTTACCGCATTGAAAATAAGCTCTTTTAGCGTCAGAGTATGGAACAAGAGCGCTAATCCGGCACAACAAAAGACCGCCGGTTTATTGGGGCCGTTTTTTTGCAGCAGACTTGGGATGATTAACACCAAGCAGGCGGCATAACCGAGTAAAGCAAGCGTTGCGAATAGGGGCATAAGTTCGGTGTCTGCTGTCACATAACCTGAAAATAGAGTTTCCAGTATACCGTCCTCTGAGCAATGCTCCAACCTTGCGACTGCCACATAAGTAGAATAATCAGGTATAATCCCCCCATTACTAAGTCACACAGAACCTGTGCAAGCGGATAATGACTACGATGTTTGAGAATCTTTCTGATCGACTGTCGCGCACACTGCGCAATATCAGTGGCCGTGGCCGGCTGACTGATGAAAATATTAAAGACACTTTACGTGAAGTTCGCATGGCGCTGCTGGAGGCTGATGTTGCCTTACCAGTGGTACGCGAGTTCATTAACCGCGTTAAAGAGCGAGCCGTTGGGCAGGAAGTCAACAAAAGCCTGACGCCGGGGCAAGAGTTCGTCAAAATTGTACGTGATGAGCTTGAAGCCTCTATGGGCGAAGCCAATAATGACTTAAACCTTGCCGCTCAACCGCCAGCCGTAGTGCTGATGGCCGGTTTGCAAGGTGCGGGTAAAACCACCAGTGTGGCAAAACTGGGTAAATTCCTGCGCGAACGTAAAAAGAAAAAAGTACTGGTTGTTTCTGCTGACGTATATCGCCCTGCGGCGATTAAACAGTTGGAAACCTTGGCTGAAACGGTTGGGGTTGATTTCTTTCCTTCAGATCCGCAGCAAAAGCCGCTTGATATCGTGTCGCAGGCTTTACAACATGCCAAGCTGAAGTTCTATGACGTGCTGCTGGTTGATACCGCTGGCCGTCTGCATGTTGACAGCGAAATGATGGAAGAGATCCAGCAAGTGCATGCTGCGATTAATCCGGTCGAAACGCTGTTCGTGGTGGATGCCATGACCGGTCAGGATGCGGCAAATACTGCCAAAGCATTTAATGAAGCCTTACCGTTGACCGGTGTGATCCTGACTAAAGTTGATGGTGATGCACGTGGTGGTGCGGCACTGTCGATTCGCCATATCACCGGTAAACCGATTAAGTTTTTGGGTGTTGGTGAAAAAACCGATGCCCTTGAACCGTTCTTCCCAGACCGTGTTGCCTCCCGTATTCTGGGAATGGGCGATATGCTGTCGCTGATTGAAGATCTTGAGCGTAACGTTGACCGTGAACAAGCCGAAAAAATGGCTGAAAAGTTCAAAAAAGGCGACGGCTTTGATCTGGAAGATTTCCGCGATCAGCTAAAACAGATGCGCAGTATGGGCGGCATGATGAGCATGCTCGAGAAGTTACCGGGTGCCGGTCAGCTTCCTGACAACATCAAAGCCCAGATGGATGACAAAGTCACCGTCAAAATGGAAGCGATGATTAACTCAATGACCAAGGCCGAGCGCCGTAACCCTGAGCTGATTAAAGGTTCGCGCAAGCGCCGTATCGCACTGGGTTCTGGGGTTCAGGTTCAGGATGTCAACCGTCTGTTAAAACAGTTCACCGAAATGCAGCGCATGATGAAAAAAATGCGCAAAGGCGGTATGGCAAAAATGATGCGCGGCATGAAAGGAATGTTGCCACCCGGTATGCTAGGCCGTTAATTTTAGCTATAAAATCAATGTGTTTTAGCTAATCATAGAGAGTAGGTTGCTTTTTACCCTAAAACGAGTAAAATTCGACAGCTTTTTCGCAAACTCCCGGAGCCGACCCTCAATACGGTCTCTGGGTGTTGTTGTTAATATAAGAGGACGTTATGGTAACTATTCGTTTGGCACGTGGCGGCGCAAAAAAGCGTCCGTTCTATCAAGTAGTCGTAGCTGACAGCCGTTGTGCACGTGATGGCCGTTTCATCGAAAGCGTTGGTTTTTTCAACCCAATCGCTGCTGGTTCTGCTGAAAAGGTTCGTCTGGACCTGGATCGCATCAACCATTGGATCGGTCAAGGCGCTGCGATGACTGATCGTGTCGCTAAGCTGTTAAAAGACGCGCAGAAAGCTGCGTAATCCGTCTAGGTGGTCACAATGAGTAAGCTGCTTGAGCCTGTTGTGCTTGGGAAACTGGGCTCTACATACGGTATTCGTGGTTGGCTCAGGGTGTACTCTTCCACCGAAAATTCAGAAAGCATTTTTGCATACCAACCTTGGTATCTGAAAATCAGGGGTCAATGGTGTGAGACTGAGCTGGAAAGCTGGCGTCATCACAACAGTGATCTGATTGTCAAACTGAAAGGTATTGATGATCGCGAAGCGGCACATGCAATGACCAATGTGGAAATTGCTGTTGAAGCTTCACAGTTGCCCGCACTAGATAACGGCGATTACTACTGGCGTGACCTGATGGGTTGCAAGGTAGTTAACGTAAGCGGTTATGAGTTTGGTAAAATCATCGACATGATGGAAACCGGCTCTAACGACGTTATGGTAGTCAAAGCAAACCTGAATGATGCTTTCGGAGTTAAGGAGCGGTTAATTCCGTTCCTCGATGGGCAGGTTATCAAAAAAGTCGATCTTGCCGCCCAAACCATTGAGGTTGAGTGGGATCCTGGTTTCTGACCCACAGGTAAAACGTTGGTTTTATCTGACGAGTATTGGCACTAAATCTATTTTGGATAGATCTACGTGAATAGGCCGAAACCTATGTGGATAGGCATTGTAAGCTTGTTCCCTGAGATGTTCCGAACAGTGACCGATTTCGGGGTAACTGGCCGAGCGGTAAAAAATGGCTTGCTCAGCATTGAGTGTTGGAATCCACGTGATTTCACACATGACCGGCACCGTACTGTCGATGACAGACCTTTCGGGGGCGGTCCGGGAATGCTGATGATGGTGCAACCTTTACGGGATGCAATTCATGCAGCAAAAGCTGCAGCAGGTGACGGTGCAAAAGTTATCTATCTATCCCCACAGGGGCGCACGCTGGATCAGTCTGGTGTGAGTGAGTTGGCAACCAACAAGAAGTTAATTCTGGTTTGTGGCCGCTACGAAGGGATAGATGAGCGCGTGATCCAAACCGAAATTGACGAAGAGTGGTCAATCGGCGATTACGTGTTAAGTGGAGGGGAGCTGCCCGCCATGAC